>JARFQX010000205.1 GCA_029287555.1 Rubripirellula sp.
TCTTTCCGCTCGTGGTCGGCTGAGGACTGCGAGGCAATCGTGTCGCCGATGGTCACATGATTGGTGGTTTGAACAGTCTTGAGGTTCAGCATTCTCTTCACGCGGCTCGCTCGTCTGGATGCCCCGCGGCAGCCTCCCGCCCATCTCCCGTGACCGTGCGTCGATGCGACCGATTGTTTTCCGCTGCCGGCAAATGCTCCAGGAAGGACGGGCGAAGGTGCTCGAGCAGCACCAGCGCGGAACGCCCGGCATGCAGGTTTCGACGCTGTTGGCGGATCTTTACGACGACGTCGTGCTTGATGTTTGGAACGAAGCGATCCGGGAGCACACGACCGATGAGCGGTTGACCGGTTTGTCACTGGTCGCCCACGGCGGCTTTGGGCGTCGTGATCTGGCGCCCTATTCCGACGCAGACTTGATGTTGCTCTCGACACGGAGTGCCGAGAGCCTGGCTAACAAGATCGCTGGAAATCTGACCCGAGACTTGGGGGACGCGGGCATTCAACCGGGTCTGGCGATTCGGATCCCCGACGAGGCTTGCAGGTTGTCGTGGCATGATCCTGTCGTCTTCTCATCGCTTGCCGAGTCGAGATTGCTGGCGGGGAGCTTGCAGCTCTACACGAAGTACTTCCAGTCGTTTCGGCACGGCGCGATGCGCCGCCGCAAGCAGCTGATCCACGACGTGGTGGAAGCCCGAGTGCAGGAGCGTCGCAAGTGGGGTGAGACCATTTATCTGCTCCGTCCCAACGTCAAACGGTCGCGCGGGGCGCTTCGCGATATTCAATTGATTCGTTGGATTGGGTTTGCCAGGTACGGCGAGACGGATTTGGAGCGATTGGTCAAACTCGGCGCCCTTCCGGAGGAGGACTATCGCCAACTTCGCCTGGCCTATGGTTTCTTGCTTCGGCTGCGAAATGAAATTCACTTTCGCGAGAAGAAGAGCCAGGATGTGCTTGATCGTGGCATGCAGATGGAGATTGCCGAAGCCTGGGGCTATCCGGGCACTGAGGGTGTCCTGCCGGTCGAGCAGTTCATGCAGGATTACTTTGGCCACACCCGAAATGTCCGCTACGCGTCCGCTTACTTCGTCGACGATGCCCGTTCCCGACCGCTAATTCACCGTGCCGTGGAGCGGTTGCTGTCCCGCAAGATTGACGAGCGGATTCGAATGGGACCGACGCACATTTGGGTCCCCCAGGATGACCTGCCCGGATTTGCTTCGAATCTCAGCGACGTTCTTCGATTGATGCGGCTAGCCAATCAACATCGTCGTCGGATTTCACACCAAACCTGGCAAGCGATTCGAAACGCGATGCAGGATCGCGACCCGACGCCGCCGGACAAGAAGACCATCGCGGAGTTTTTGTCACTGTTGAGCAGTCCGGGAAGACTCGCACCGCTTCTGCGCCGACTTCACGAACTTCGAGTCATCGAGCAACTGATTCCTGAATTCAAGAGAATGCAAGGGCTGTTGCAGTTCAACGCTTATCACAAGTACACCGTCGACGCCCACAGCATTCGGGCTGTGGAAGCGGCAACCGACCTGCAATTCGACAATCACGGGATGGGGCGCCGGTATCGGAGGCTGGACGACAAACGATTGTTGCATTTGGCGCTGTTAATTCATGATATCGGAAAAGGCTACGAAGAGGATCATTGCATTGTCGGCGCCCGAATCGCCAAGAAGACGGCAGAGCGGTTGATGCTTGATGCCAATTCAGCGGAAACGCTCGAATGGTTGGTGCTCAAGCACTTGGCGGTGAATGTCGTTGCCTTTCGCCACGACTTGAGCGATCCGCAAATTGTCTTGGACTTTGCCGCCGAGGTCGGTTCGATTCGACGTCTTGAATTGCTCGTGGTGCACACCTATGCCGACTTGGTGGCCGTGGGACCGGGGGTCGCGACCGATTGGAAAGTGAATCTGATTGAGGATCTTTACAAACGAACGCGTCGCTATTTCGATTCGGGAAATCTTCCCGGAAGCCCGGACGATCCCGAGATGGAGGCGATGCGAGTCAAGGTTCAAGGAGAACTCGAGTCGCGCGGGGCACCGCCCGCCAGCTTTGAGTTGCTTCAAGCGTTGCCGCTGTCACTTCTCGATCGCTGCGAACCAGAACACTTGGCGGATGAAATCGAATTGGCACGCCGATCGCGGCAGGACCGTGAAGGAACGCTTTGCACCTGCCGCTACGACTCACAACTCAAAGCGATGCGATACACCGTGATTCGTCGCGAGGCCGAGAGGACGATTGGTACGTTCGCGCGGGCCACCGGCGCGTTAAGTACCAGTGGTTTGACCATCATGCGTGCCCAGATTGAAACGGTTGGTGATTTGGCCTGGGATTATTTCTGGGTGATCGATCCCAGCCAACCCGATCAACAGACAACGTCGCCTCGGAGCGAACAGATTTGTCAGCGGGTTTGTCACCTGCTCGATTCGCCAGACGAGCCGCTGCCGCCTCATCGTCGGACCTGGACCACCCAAGGGGAACGGGAGCCCGATTCGGTCAATGTGTTGCCGACCAAGGTCGTCTTCGACAATGATACGGTCGACCGCTACACAATCCTTTCGTTCTTCGCTTACGACGAGGTCGGTTTGCTGTATCGCATCGCCGCGTCGCTCGCCGAGAATCAAGTGGTGTTACACTTCGCCAAGATCGATACCCATCTGGACCAAGTGGCCGACGTGTTTTACGTCTCGGAACCGGACGGTGCAAAGATCACCGATCCTCAGCGGCGTCGTCAGATCCGAGAGTCGCTGCTGGGGATTACCGCCTGATCCCGAGCGAAGGTCGCTCGAGGTCGTTCTCTTGAACAACTTGCACTTGCTGCTTCCGTCGATCTCCCTGCGGATCCGTCCGTCGGTGTGCAATCTCGTTGGGGAACTTTGTGGTCTGGTCCTGTCAGGTAAAGCGTGAATGTGGCATCGCGTAGGAAAGGATTGGCGAGTCGATCGGTCGAGAGGTCGACCCTTTGCCAGGTTGAAAAAGATCTGGTGACTTTCGTTTGCACGCAGGTGACGGCGCGGTAATGCTTCATTGGTTCATTGACCGCGATCGCTCGGCGAATCCTGCCGACCCTTGGGCAAGATCGAACTCTGACTTGCAGCTATTTCGGGATTTCACCCAAGCGATCACCAAAATCAACGGTTAACGCCGGTGACCTTCCGGATCGGCATGGAAACCATGACTTTGTAGGTCTTAGCCCTCACTTCCCGTTTACCTTCCAAACATGGATGTTGCATTATGCGTACGCCAGCAATCACCGCTGCCATCCTCGCCCTCTCCATCACGAGCACAGTCAACGCCAGCGACGACTTCGCTGCACTGCTCGCCGATCTGAGCTTCGGCGATGTTCCCACCGAAGTATCCGTCGAGAACGAACCGGCTGAGGAGTCGTTGACGGTTGTGCAAGAAGAAACACTTCAAGACCTGATGCCGATGCCCACCGGGCTGACGATGCCCGGGATGCTCGAAAGCTCCCCCGAATCGTCTACCGAGGAAGTCGCCCGGGACGAACCAGCTGTGCAGCCTGTTCCCCAGGTCGCGTTGATGGACCCGATTCCCGCCAATGTGCCGGTCGAGACCATCGACTTTGCCGCTGCTTTCGCACTGGAGGCTCCGGCGGAGACTCCTGCGACTTCGGTCGGCCATCCTCTCCTCGGAGGTAATTGCGACTCGGGTCAATGCGGGGGCGATCTGGGTTTTGGTCACGGTCGTATTTGCCGTCCCCGCACGCCCGTGCGTTTGCCCTCGTCCTGCTTTCACCAATACTGGCGCAGCCATCCCTGCTACACCAACGTCTGGGACGGCTACGGCATCTACTGTGGCTCCCATCACAAGCATCTTCATGGTGAATGCGATTGCTTCAACAAATCGGGCCACGGCATCTGCAACGGCGGGGCAAACTGCGACACCTGCGAGTAGGTGATCCAGCGACCGTTTTCGACGGCACGAAAAAAGTTTCACCCACGGCAGGTTCGGTTACAGTCTCAGGCGCGAACCTGCCGATCTATCTCATACCATGGATTGGGAGGGTGGAACGATCGGTGCCATCGTGCCAGCATTGATGGGCCAGGGTGAGGCAGGGAGGGCTTCACCATGGCCCTTCTCTTTTCTGCTTAGCAGAGCGGCCCTGCGCTGCGAGGTGTCAGCACTACCTGGTGACAGTCCTACCAGGGGTCAGCGACATGACGAAAAAGACTGGGACCGTGAAGACCTTCGCCTCCACGGCCCCGAAGTGGCGTCTCAGCGGATACCCAAAAAAGGCTCAGGCAAACAGCTGATCAATGATTCTGCCGTCGCGGACGAGCGTGATCGGCCGTCCGGTGCTGCTGTGGAACTCCATCGACGGATCGATTCCCAGGTTGTAGTAGAAACTCGCTGCCACATCATCGGGCGAGATCCCTTCGTTTCGCGGACCAGCCGCGGTCTGGTCGCTTTCGCCGATTACTTGGCCACCCCGGACCGCTCCACCGGCCATCAGCATGAACATGCAGCGGGGATAATGGTCGCGGCCGCCCTCGGCGGAGCGTTGATTGATCTTGGGGGTCCGACCAAACTCGCCCGTTACAAAAACGGCGGTTGAGTCGAGCAAACCTCGCTGTTCCAAGCCGGTAAGCAGTCCGCTCAACCCGGCATCGAGCTTCGGCAGATTGTTGGTCTTGAGCCTTGTGAAGTTATCGCGGTGGGTGTCCCATCCGCCAAGCTGGAGGCTGACCAAACGGACACCCGACTCGACGAGACGCAACGCCAGCAAGCAACTCTGGCCGAAGGACTCTTCACCAAACTGCTTGGCAAAACTGCTCGGCTCCTGGCTGATGTCGAACGCTTCGCGAGTTCGCGAGGACGTGATCATCGAATAGGCCTGCTCCCCAAACTGATCGAGGCCTTCGAGTAGTTGGTCGGTCTTCTCCAGTTCGGCGAAACGGCGGTCGAGCTTCTTGAGCAAGTGTTGTCGGCGGGTGACCTCATCGACACCGATACCACCGGCAAGGGAGATGCCGCGGACCGAGAAGGGTCGTCCGAAGCTCGGACTTGAGTTGGTTTCCAGCGGTGCGTAGCGAATTCCCAGGAAGCCGGGCCCCTGGCTGGCTCGGGGGACGGCCACGAGTGTCGGGATATCGGCATCGCTCGGACGCTCTTTTGCAACGACCGCGCCGTAGCTTGGATACTCCAGCGCGGGAATCGGCTTGGTGCCGGTATTAACGTACTCCTGGCCCAAGCGGTGTGCGGCCAAGGTGTGGCTGACACCTCGCAGGATCGCAAACTTGTCAGCGACACCGGCCAACTTGGGCAAGTGCTCGGAGATTTGAATTCCCGGAACATTGGTGGCAATCGGATTGAAGGAGCCACGGATCTCGGTTGGCGCGTCGGGCTTCATGTCGAACGTATCAAGATGAGATGGTCCGCCCGGGAGCTCAATAAAAATCGCGCGTTCGGCGCGGCCGCCCTCGATTTGACCGGCTTGAGCCATCCGCAGATAGCTCGACAAGGTCAGGCCGCCGAGGGATAGGGTGCCCGCCTTGAGCATGTCGCGACGCTTCATGCCGTCACAGGTGCGATGGGTAGTCATAGGTATCAGCTCACTTAAGTCAGAATCAGTGGTATTGGAATCAGAAAATCGGACTCAGTTCGTTCCGTCAGAAAAGAGAACCGGCGGTTAGTGGGTAATGATGAATTCCTTGGTGTTCACCAACGCCCAAAGCAACGACTCAACCCCCTTGGCCGGCGTTTCCGCTTCGTGGATGAAATCGAGGCAGATGGCCGCCTCTTCCTCGTCCGGGAATCGACTGAGGGTTCGCAAGTAGGCTTCCTCAACGAGGCTGTTGATGGTGACTTCGGCATCTTGTGGTTGAGGTTTGGCGTCCAGCTCGTTCCAGGAATCAACGTCTTCAATCAAGCGGTTCAGCGGCGGAACCTGATAGCCATACTGCTCCATCCTCTCGGACACTCGGGCGTATTCTTGCTTCACCTGCGGACGCATTCTCCGCTGCTGCTTTTCGGGCAGGTTGGTAAGTCGAGTGATTCGCGCGATCAGCTGCTTGCTCATCGATTCGGCTCGTCGTTGGTTCGCCAAAGCCGCCGGGTCGTCCGCAGAGCTCGGACCGGCGACTCCGAGCAACTTGCAGGCCTGGGCGACCCACCCGTCCTTGTCAGCCAGTCGCTTGTGCATTTCGGTGTCGTTTCGAAGGTAGATCGACTGCAGTAGGCTTGGCGCGTCGCTGCGGTCGCAGTCGCAGTTGGTTTCTCGAATCGATTGACCGAAGACCTCAAGCGCAAACTCCTGTTGGTTGCGACGGCGGGGTTTGCCGTCGGCAATCGCCATCTCATCCAATTGCCTGCGTAGTCGACTTGCGTGCTCGTCGGATCCCGTCGCAAGTATGACGGCATCGTAGACCACTTCGGCAGGCAGACGGCGCGGGATGTGTCGAGAGAAATTCGTTCGGTCCATCACATTTGTGTCATTTGGCAGCGCGCTTCGCTGGTAGGTATCGCTGGTGACGATCGTGTGATGCAGCCACTTCAGGTCAAAGTCATGCTTGACGAATTCGGTGGCCAGGTAGTCGAGCAGAGGTGCGTTGACCGGCGGGTTGGCCAGGTTCATGTCGTCGGTCGGATCGACGATGCCGACGCCGAAGTAGTTGCTCCAGACGCGATTAACGATCGCCTTGGCGAAATACGGATTCTCCGGTGATCGCAACCAATCCATCAATTCGCCGCGGGGGTCCTTATCGAGCGTGATCGCTTCGGGCTGGCCGAGGATCTTTCCCGTCGGCAATTTGACGGGTTGTTGTTTGCCTCGCTTCTTGGCTTGTGCCGCTCGCCGCTTGTTTTGTGCGGAGAGCCGGGTATCGACGGTCAACTCGGCAAAGGGAACGGTCTTGCCTTCCCGAGCGGCCTCGTAAATGGCACGACGCAGGTCGCCACCCTTGAGTTTCTTGTCGCCCGTGATTTCTTTCACCAGAGTCTCCCGGGCCTCTTTCGCGTCCGGAGCGACTAGATTCTGGTTGGCCCGAATCGGTGTGAAGATTTTGGCGAACTGCTCAAAATCGTCTTTCGACCACTGATCAAACGGATGCTTGTGACATTGGGCACACTCGATTCGAACACCCAGGAATGTGTAAGCGAATCCGATCGCCCGATCCTCCTGTGATTGAAAGTTGCGGCGGGCCCAGAACAGGGGCAGGCCATCCCGCTCGGCAAAGAGGTGCTCGTTCCCGGGAGAGCACGCTTCGGTCATCGACTTGCAGTACTCCAGGTAGTCTTCATTGGGTTGCCGGCTTTGAGCGGTCACGATGCCTTCGATGATTTTGTCGTAAGGCATGTTGTTATCCAGTCGCGTACGGAGCCACTCGTACCACAGCCGTGTCGCAGCGTTTCGAATCGGTAGCGCGTTGTTCAGTTGCTCGTCATTGTTTCCGGTCCAGTCGGAAAAACGGGTCGCCCACCAGGCGGCGTAACCGGGAGATTCGAGCAGTTCATGAACAAGGCGTTCCCGTTTGTCCTCGGAAGGGTCGGCAAGGAAGGCCCGGACTTCCTCGGCCGAGGGCAGAATCCCCGTCATGTCGAGAGAAACCCGACGGATGAACTCGGCATCGGTGCAAATGCCCGACGGTTCAATCCCGAGTTTCCCCAGCTTGCGCAGAACCAATCGATCGATTGGATGCGAGGGTTGCTCGATGTTATCGGCCAGTTGGTTGCTGACCGGGCGCAGCACCGGAACGGGAATCACGGCGTTGTCATAGTAGACGACCACGTGCGTGTCGCCCTGCTGAGAGGACCGAACTTGGCCGTCCTCATTAATCTCCGCGATGGCGTCATCATTCGAGCTGAATCGACAAAGCGGCGTCACGTCTTCAACGGTTCCGTCTTCCCAATGAGCGATCGCTTGTAGCGGAACCCTTTGGCCTTCGGATGTGAACTGAATTTCATCGGGGATGATTTCCAGACGCTTCAAGTGCTTGGGAACCTTGGAGTCATTCTTGGCCCCGCTTTCGATCCATCGCCTCAAGACGTGGTGTTGCCAGCTTCCCTCGTCGAATCGCTTTCCCCCCTCGTGAACATCAGCATCGAGAGGTTTGACGAGAATCAGACTTTCGTCGATGTCGTCCACGTCGACGCGTCCGCTCGATTCGTCAAGCATGGCCGCGTGATCGGCTGCGAAGTCGTAACCGAAGAGTGAAAGTTGGAAGCCACCGCGACCTTGAAACGAACCGTGGCAGGCACGACCGTTGCAGCCCAATCGTCCAATCAGCGGAATCACATGCTTTTGGAAATCAGGGACTTCCGTGGTTTCTCTGCCGGAGAAACGAACATCGAGCGACGCGGCCACCGGTGCGGCGTTGGCGCCGCCGTTCGCATTGTCCGATTCACCGCGGGCAGGCGTCAGAAAAGTTGCGTTCAGCAGTCCAATGATGCCGACCGCAGTCAGGGAAAGCACGCGTCGGTTGATCGAAGATTTCATGGGCATTTCAAGAAGTCAAGGAAAGGAAGTGTTGGGGAGGCGGAACCGTCGAGCGTGGCTTCGTGTCGGTTCGAAGCCCTGCCGCGCAATGCCGCCTAGCGTGTTTTACTTGTCGAAGGTGGGATGGAAGATTTCGGGTTCGGCTGGATCTTGGCGGGTCTGGATCGTTGCGTCTCGGAATCTCTTCGCGGAACGTCGCGCCCTGCCTTGCGAAGCATCGTCTGGTAAGACTTCTCCAGTTGCGAGTCGGCGTCGTTCTTGCGTGACTCCAGCCGAGTCACTGCTGAGTCGAGCTGTTTCTGGGCTCGTTGCAAACGCTGGCGAAGGACGTCGACGTCATACTCGGTTCGCGAAATCTGGGCTTGTTGCAACCGTGTCGCCGCTTCCCGCAGCTTTCTTCGATCGGATTCGCTATCGCGGACTTTCAATTTCGCCATCAACAGACTCGCCTGGTACTCTGCCTGCAACAGTTCCACTTCGATTTCGAACAGACGCTGATCACGTTTCTCAGCGAGTTCCAATTTGCGAGCTGCTTTAAACAGGTCCTTGATCGCAAGTTCGTAGGCGCTTGGCTGGACGGTCCGCAACTGCTTCAAAACACTTGTCAGCTCGGGCAAATGGGACCGGACCAAATCTTGTACGACGCGTTCGATTTCACGGGTTTTCGCCGTCGCCTCTGATGCCGTCGCTCCTGATGTGGACGAGGTTGTGCGATTGTCGGCAAGCGAGCGGGCATTGGTAGCCGGCAAGTCGGCCAAGGCAGGAGAGACCAAGAGCGATGTGATCAGTACCACTACCAGGACGTCAATGGCTGGTTGAGCGTGGCTTGCCTTAACCATCGTTCCCCTCCTCCATTCGTTTCTCGTCACCTGACGAGATGGCTACGAAGATCCAGTCCAAAGTCGCGTCGAGATCGCTGGGCTGCTCATCGAGCAAATCATCAAGCGGTTCGACGTCATCGATCACGGAGGAATCGTCACGGGTCGAATCGGTAGCGTGCTGGCTTGCCGCCCAGGCCTTGGCAATGAGCACGGATTCATCGAGGTCCGGTTCCGGCGAAAGGGCAGTGCGATTCAAAGCCAAGCCGTCGGCCGGTCTTGCCGAATAATCAACCACTTGAAGGGCCAAGGCGATGCAGGCCGCAATGGCTGACAAGGCGGCGATGGAGCGCCAGGCACCGGACGTTGACAAGACTTTGCCTCGACGAACTTCGGCCGGTAGGGCCCGTTTGACGGTGGCGGCCGCGGCTGAAGTGATCAGATACGACTGCTCAGAGAGCATTTCGCAAAGCTCTGGATCGGACGCGAGTTGATGTTCAAATCGGCTTTTGGCATCCGAGTCGAGTTCACCAAACAGGTAAAGCATGCATAGGTTCTCGACCGATGTCCGCTCATCGTTCGAGTTGTCTTGATTCGTTTCAGAAGTGTTCATAGATGGTTCTGATCGATTTCCGTCCTCAGACGATCCAAAGCGCGGCGCATCCGTGTCAATGCGGTGCCGAGCGGAATGCCCAAGTGATCGGCGATTTCCTGGAAAGTCATGTTTTCGTGAATCCGCAAGCTCACCACCTCTCGGTAGGCAGCGGGCAGCGTGAGCAAAGACTCTTCAAGTTTTCGGGTGGTTTCCGTCAGGATGACTCGGTCGATGGGATCATCGGAATCGGTCGGTTCGTCGCCATGTTTCTCCAGCTTTTCCAACATGCGGCCGCGCGACGCCTCGCTTCGCCACATTTGAGCTGCCTCGTTCGCGGCGACGCGAAACACCCAGGCCCGCCGGGCGGCTGGAGCCACTCGGTCGACTGACTCGAGCATCTTGACGAAAACGACCTGCAAACAATCGTCCACGTCGGATTCTTGTCTAAGTCGATTTCTCAGAAACGCACGCAGACCACCGGCGAGCTCGTCAAACAGCTCCCGCCATTGATGGCTTGGCGAACATTCACCTCCCAGGTCGTCACCAACCGGGTCGTCGGGGTCTGGTGAAGGGCTGGAAGGTTCGACCATTTCGGAGTCGTCACAATCACAGACGCGCCAGCCGGTGTAATTATTTCCGGCAAAAACCGATTATTTTGTCGGCAGCGATGCGAGCCGCGTCGGACAGGGGAGGGTAGGGGAGAGCAAGGTGGGTTGAAGCCGTCGAGCGCTTTGGCTCTGCTTGAGGCCTGAATTGTCACCAAAGTACGAGAAACGTCACCCAATCGCTGTCAACGCATTCTGACTGGATCAGACAATAGCGAAGACGTCTTGCCCCTTCAGCAGTTGGCGAGAGGATTCATGGCCGCAAATCAAGAAAAAGTTTGGATTGGTTTCGACCTCGGCGGCACCAAGATGCTGACGGTCGCCTACGACCAAAAGTGGGGAGAACTGGGCCGGCGTCGCCGCAAGACGCGTGGTCGCGACGGTAGCGATAGCGGGGTGGAACGGATCGGCTCGACCATTGATCGGCTGCTGGACGAATCCAAGATCGGCCGGGATGCATTGGCCGGAATCGGAATTGGATGCCCCGGTCCGATCGATCTTGAACGAGGCCGTATCTTGACCACGCCCAACCTGGGCTGGGACGACGTCGAGGTCGCCAATTATCTGCGAAAACGTTTTGATTGCCCGGTTTTGGTGGTCAACGATGTCGACGCTGGTATCTATGGCGAGTATCGATTTGGATCGGCGAAGGGATCTCGGTGTGCCGTCGGCATCTTTCCCGGGACCGGTGTGGGCGGTGGATGCGTTTACGAAGGTCGGATTCTACACGGCGGCGGAATCAGTTGCATGGAGGTCGGGCACACTCGCATCAGCAGCAGCAGTCGCGCCAGTGGATACGATCTGCCGGGAACGGTTGAAGCCGAAGCGAGCCGGTTGACGATAGCGGCCGAGGCGGCCAAAGCAGCGATGCGCGGTGACGCTCCCTACCTCGCCAAGAAAGTCGGAACCGATCTCGCAGATATCCGCAGCGGAGCCATTGCCGACGCGATTGAGAATGGAGACAAATCGATCAAGACGCTTGTCGAGCAGGCATCGGAGGCAATCGGGTTGGCCGTGGTGAACCTCGTCCACATCCTGTGTCCCGACAAGGTGGTTCTCGGTGGCGGCCTGGTCGAGGCGATGGAGGACTTGATCGTCGGAACGGTGCGCAAAACGGCCCGGCAAAACGTGATGAGCGTCTACAAAGATCGCTTTGAAGTGGTTGCCGCCAAGTTGGGTGACGATGCCGGTGTGCTTGGTGCCGCTGCCTGCGCCCGACAAGAGCTGGCCAACGAGTCGTGAACGTGGCCCG
>JARFQX010000206.1 GCA_029287555.1 Rubripirellula sp.
GGATGACTATCATGCCGTCCGTGCCGCGGTGCGCGATATCACGCGGCGATTGAACGTGTCGATCGATGACGTCGTTGATCGTCTCGCCTCGCTGTTGAGCGATCGAGACGGGCTCGTCCGCGAACTGAAGCAGTCGACTGCCGGCGGCAAATTGTCGGTGGACGACTTGATTGCTCAGGGCGAACTGATTGGCGAAACGTTGTTGATTGTGGCGGAGACGCCGGGGGCCAATCCGAACGTGATGCGTGGGTGGATCGACCAGATCCGCAAGAAAAGCGATGCCCCGTCCGCGGTGCTGCTCGCATCGGTCCAGGGGGATCGTGTGATGTTGGTCGGTGGTCTCAGCCGCGACTTGGTTGATCGCGGTCTGAAGGCTGGCAATTGGGTCGGGGACGCCGCCAAAGCGGTCGGAGGCGGTGGCGGAGGTCGCCCCGATATGGCGCAGGCGGGCGGCAAAGATCCCAGTCGACTGCCCGAGGCCATGAACGAGGCCAAGGAATCGATGCGCAGCCAGTTAACGCCGTAGCGCCATGACGCCAAACTTTCTGGATCGACCGCTTTGCCAATCTGGATCTGGCCAGGACTTTTCGCGGGTCACGCGGCCATTCTCGAGCACCCGAGCTCTCACTGAGGCTGGGACAAACGACACAGATGGGGACCTTACCTAGCGCTCAGCCCCCCAATCAACGCCGCCGGGCGGTCAACGGTGGCAGTTGAATTGCAAGCAATTGGCCCCGTCTTCTGGATTTCTCGCGCGTTGTCGGCCAAATCAGCGTTGACATCGTAATCCGCCGATTGTTAATCCCTCTTTCAACCTGGAACGGGCCATGGACTGCCATGGTCAAGTGGTTCCTGACCGTCCACTAATGGAGTTTCATCGTTGGTGAACGCTTTGCGGGAAACGTTCGCTGGCCTCCCAAAACTGGTCGGAGCGTCAATCACTCGACACGACGATTTCTGGGTCAATCGTCGCGATGAGTGGCTCCACGTTGAAACTTCACTGAGCATCAGGACGCCGTTTCGGCGGCGTCCTGATGCCAGGATACACTGGTGAGGTGCGCGAGCCCGACCATCGATTGGGCTGTTGACGGCTTTCGAAATCGCCGAAGGGGTTCCCGAGTTTCGATAGAATCATAGTTTCAGAGAGTCGTGCTCCGCTGGAGCGCTCCATCGTTTGAGCCGCGATACCCCCCGGTCTGTGAGGATCCCAGCGGCGCGGCAGGAAGTTTTCCACGCTTACAATTCCATTGACTGAGCCGCCAGTTTCCCGAAACGAATTCGATGAACCCGAGCGACCTAATGGGGCTTTGTCGGCGAGTTTGTCGCCATCGCCGAGTCCGTTGGCCGCGAGTCGTCGCACCCGCAACCGGCGAACGCGACGGATCCTGTTGGCGACGATTCTAATTGGCATGCTGGTGGGTGTCGGCATCTGGTCGCGAGGTCAGTTCTCGCAAGCCGATGGTGATCCCAAGCCTTCGATCTCGCCGCAGGTGTTGTTTGATCAGCGGTGCGAGGAGATTCGTCGAAGTGGTGGCGACACGCTGCATATCACCGACTTTGCCGTCGATGATGAAATGGTCAAATCGATCGCTGGCTTGGACTCACTTGTCACCGTCATCTTTGACCAGGGCGCCGTGAGCGATCAGGCGATTGAAACGATCGCAGGGCTGCCCAACCTGCAACACTTGCGGTTGCGGCTGTCACCGATCGGAGATGCGGGGATGAAGCGGATCGCTACGATGGAGTCCCTGTGGTACCTGAACCTGCCCCAGGCGGAGTGCACGGCCGAAGGCGTTGCCGAACTGGCCGCCCTGCCAAGACTTCGGCAGTTGCGACTGGGTTCCAGAAATCTCGGGAACGAAGTCACTCATGCCATCGAGCAAATCGAGTCTCTGAGGGGGATTCATCTCATTGGAATCGGGGTAACGGACGAGGGACTGCGGCGGCTCGCCGGGATGCAACACCTCGAGTCGCTCTACCTGGATGATTCGGCGGTCACCGAAGCTGGATGGGAATGGCTATTCGACCGGCATCCGCATTTGCACGTGCACGTCAACCAGATGCATCATGACCGCGACCCCAAAGCGCACGAGCACCATTGAACGCGTGCTCGGAGGGGCCCGCGTGAAGTCGCGACGAAAGTGCGGCCGCGAGACGCACGACGCGATCGACAAATGTTTTAGAATCTTGGCCCAGTCATTGAATTTGATCCGATCATGGGACATGGATTCTTATGCCTTCAGTCATTGCGATTGCCGCTCATCCTGACGACATCGAGTTTTTGTTTGCCGGCACGTTGCTGCAATTGGCGCGGCGAGGATGGGAGTTGCATTACGTCAACCTTTGCGATGGTTCGCGCGGCAGCACGACGATGGACCAGCAGCAGACCGCAGCGGTTCGATTGGAAGAGGCGAAGGCATCGTGCCAGGTGTTGGGAGCCAAGTTCTACCCGCCGATCTATGCCGACATGGAAGCCTGTTACACGACCGCAAACCTGAAGAAGGTTACCGCATTGGTTCGCATGGCTCGGCCGTCGATCGTGTTGACCCATTCGCCCCAGGACTACATGGAGGATCACGAGGTCGCCTGCAGGTTAGCCGTCAGCGCCGCGTTCTCGCATGGGATGCCCAATCTGGAAAGCGACCCTCCGGTGGAAGTGTTCATGGATCCGGTCACGGTGTATCACGCTCAACCGATCGGCAATGCGACACCGCTGGGAGATCCGGTTCGGCCGCATTTCTTTGTCGATGAATCCGAAGTCATTGACAAGAAGATCGAAGCGTTGGCGTGTCACGCGAGCCAGAAGCAGTGGCTCGATGAGAGTCAGGGCCAGGACAGCTATCTGGAGACGGCTCGGGAGATGAGTCGCGAGGTTGGTCGGATGAGCGGCCGATTCGAGTACGCCGAGGGCTGGCGGCGACATCAACACTGGGGATTCTGTGGTCCTGATGACGATCCGCTGCGCGAAGCCCTGGCCGATATTCTGGTCGAAGCCGAGCAGTGAGCTTCAAGGAACGGGCCCGCAGGGCCGGCAGATGAATTGCCGGGTTCGTCAGAACCCGGGGCTGAATTCCGCGCTCGAGCAAAGGCCCAGCGGGCCGGCAGAAGGGATGAAGCGGAGACGATCGATTCGACCGATCCTCCAGCGTGTGTCGGCCCTTCGGGCCTAATGTTTGTTTGTGCACAAGGCAAAAGGAGTCAGGGCAAAAGGAGTCAGACGTCAAAAAGCAAAAGGAGTCAGACGTCAAAAAGCGAAATTGCGTCAGGGTTTCCAGTCCAGGCCTTCGTGCAGGGCGTTGAGGTTTCGCGGCTCGGCAGTCGTCACCACCAACATGTCCTCCACCCGGACGCCGCCGTCGAGGCGCCCGTAGAGACCGGGCTCGACCGTAAAGACTTCGCCCTCGAGGACTTCTCCACCATCGTGATCCAGCAGGATGGGCTCGTGGACGTCGAGGCCAATGCCGTGTCCGGTTCCATGTTGAATGCTGGGTTGATCCGTGATGGTTCCACGCGAACTGGGATAACCCCACTGCATCAACAACGCTTCAGCCGCCTTGTGAATCGCATCGGCGGTGTTAGCGGCGACGAGCAGCCCGGTGGCGGCCGCTTTGGCGGCAACCACCGCCTGGTGCATCCGCTGAATCGTCTCGGAGGGCTGACCGTGCACCACGGTTCGCGTGCAGTCACCCCAAAATCGCGTGGCGTCGTCTCGCGGAAAAAGGTCAATCACGACGGGACGACCACTGTACAACGGTCCTTCTCCGCAGTGGTGGCAATCGGCCACGTGCGGGGCCGTTGCGACGATCGCTCCATGTCCCATGCTGAACCCACGCTTCATGAATTCGACGGCCGCAAGGGATCTCACACGCTCGCTGGTCAGCGGCTCTGACCCATCGATCAACACTCCGTCCTCGGCTACGTCACAACTGGCGACCCGTTCGCACATCATCCGCATCACCTCTTCGGTGACGTGCTGGGCCGAGGCGAGGGCTTCGATTTCGTGATGGCTCTTTTGACGCCGATCGAAAACGCCGTAAGCGTCGTCGTAGAGCACGAAAATCTCTGCCTGTTGGAGGTGCCACACGTAGATGAAGGGCAGCGATCGATCCGCGTATACCTCTTCAACTTTCGCCGCGCGCAGCAGTTGGGCAGCCGCTTGGGCGGTCGCCGTTTCGCGGTCGGCGCTCAAACCGGTTGGCGGTGGATGTTCCGCAGGACAGGTCACGTCGTCGGCGTGACCTCTCTGTTGGACGCGGTCCATTTCTAAATCGCGGACCAGGGCGATTCGCCGCGAGTCGAGTTCGATCCAGGCAGCCGGATCCCCAAGTGGAACGCCCAAGCGTCGGAACAGCGAGGCATTCTTGTCCGCGTAGCCTGCCATGATTCGTGCGGTACTAGGTGCGTGCTTCATCGGAGAATCTTCAAATCCCAGGAAAGATTGTCGCGAACAACATCGTGAAAAAGAGCGCCGAGAGGCCGAGTCCGATGCTCATGGGCGAAATCACTCGCAGGCCTTCCGACTCGGTCATCCCGCTCATTCGCGTCATGATCCAGAAAGCGGAGTCGGTCATCCAGGATACCGGCTTGCTGCCGGCTCCGATGGCCATCGCCAGGTAGACCGGATGGAAAGGAAGCGACTCGGCGTTAGCGAAGCCCTGCAGCACACCGGCGGCCGTGATCATCGCGACCGTTGCCGATCCTTGCAGTGTGCGAATCGACGCGGTCAAGACGAAGGCGAGCACCAGCAACAGAAGCCCGGGCACGCCCTGTGCCAGCGATCCAACCGCCTCACCGATCCCAGCCTGTCGAAGCATCGCCCCAAACGCGCCGCCTGACGCGGTGATCAGGATGATGTTGCCAGCCGAGGCAAGGGAGCGGCTGATCAGCGAGTCCCGCTTGTCAATCGGACAGTAGCTTCGCAGAGACAAGGCGAACGCCACCCCGACCGCCAGGGCGACATTCTTGTTCCCGAATGCCAACACCAGATCGGTCCATCCACTTCGGGTAAGCCTTCCCCCATCGATCGCGTAGTCAACAATCGAAGCCGCCGCGATCAGCACGACGGGGACGACAATCGGGCACAGCGAGCGGACCAGGGAGGGACGCGCCGCGGCGGATTCGTCGCTCGTTCCCCCGGAAGACAAAGAATTCGTCGCATCCTCGTCAGTTTTTGCCTGCGGTTCTTCGTCACGCAGCGGGATTTCAACCAACCGGTTAATCACCCGTGCGATCCCCAGCGAGGTGATGCTGCTGCAGCCGCCAATGGCGATCCCCGCCAACATCATCGTCGCCACATTGATGTTCAACTCGCTGGCAACGTAGAGGGGCCCGGGCGTCGGGGGCACCAGGGAGTGGGCAATTGATCCCCCGGCCAGAATTGCCAGGATGAACAACACGTAGTCC
>JARFQX010000545.1 GCA_029287555.1 Rubripirellula sp.
AACCGACCACAACCGCAACAGACGACCCATGAATTACTACCTAGGCATCGACATCGGTACCAGCGGCACCAAGACTCTTCTGATTGATGGGGAAGGCAAGGTCATTGCGGAGTCCAACGCGGAGTACCCTCTGCATCAACCGAAACCTGGTTGGACCGAGCAGGATCCGGAGGATTGGTGGAAGGCGACGATCAAGACCGTTCGCGCCGTGATTCGCCGATCCGGCGTCAAATCAGACTCGGTTCGTGCGATTGGCCTGAGCGGACAGATGCACGGTTCGGTGTTCTTGGACAAGAAGGACCGAGTGATTCGCCATGCGTTACTTTGGAATGACCAGCGAACCGCAGCAGAATGCGAGGAGATTACCCAGGCAGCGGGTGGTCGCAAGAACCTGATCAAAATGGTCGCCAACCCCGCACTGACGGGATTTCAGGCGCCCAAGATTCTTTGGCTGCGAAACCACGAGCGCCGTAACTTTGACAAGCTCGCCAAGGTCTTGTTGCCAAAAGACGAAATACGGCGGCGAATGACGGGAGACTACGTCAGCGAGGTGAGTGACGCCAGTGGCACGCTGTTGCTGGACGTGGTCCACCGCGATTGGTCCAAATCACTCCTAAGCAAACTTGAGCTGGATGCGAACTTGCTTCCGCGAGTGGTCGAGAGTGAAGAAGTCACCGGCACGTTGACTCCCGAAGCCGCAAAGCTGCTCGGTCTGACCACCCAATGCAAAGTCGTGGGCGGGGCAGGGGACTGCGCTGCCGGCGCGGTCGGTAACGGGGTGGTCAAGCAGGGCATCCTCAGCACATCGATCGGCACCAGTGGTGTCATGTTCGTTCATAGCGACCAGCCTCAATACGACACCGCGGGAAGGTTGCACACCTTTTGTCACGCGGTGAAAGGCAAGTGGCACATGATGGGTGTGAATTTGACCAGCGGCGGTTCTCTGCAATGGTGGGTCGACTCCGTGCTGCAGGGCCTTCGTGGTGTGTCGGCGAAGAACCGGTACGATGCGGCGACCGCCGAGGCGACCGAGGTCCCCGCGGGAAGCAACGGATTGATCTTCTTGCCCTATCTCAACGGTGAGCGGACTCCTCACGCCGACCCCCAGGCACGTGGCAGCTTCGTCGGCTTGAACTTGACTCATTCTCGGGGGCACCTCACTCGCAGCGTGATGGAGGGCATCACGCTCGCCCTTCGCGACAGCCTCGAGATCATTCAGTCGCTCGACGTTCCGGTGCGTCAGATTCGCGCTTCGGGCGGCGGCAGCACCAATCCATTTTGGCGACAAATGCAAGCCGACGTATTCGGCAAGAAGATCACAACGCTGGAAGTCGAGCAGGGACCCGCTTACGGGGTTGCGTTGTTGGCGATGGTCGGCGACGGGGCATTTCGGACGATCGAACAGGCGTGCAAAGCAACGATCGCGGTCGCCGATGAAACGCCGCCGGAACGATCGGCGGTCAAACAATATGATCGCCTTTTCCCGATCTACCAGGATCTCTACCGTCAACTCGCCGACTCGATGCACGCGCTGGCCCACATCCAGTCCGGCGGTTGATTGCCCCTCCCCGGCACCTCGCGCTTTGGGCAGACTTCGTGATCCGACCCCGTCAATCTTCCCGAATGGCTCGCCGCACAGGTCGAAGTCGCTGCGACCGACCATTACGATAGAAGGCTCGGATCATCGGCAGGTCCGAGCCTTCGCTTTCTTCCCTCTCGAGGCTTTCGCTCATGTCCCGACTGTTTGCTGTTGCTCTCACGGTTTTCCTGACTCTCGTTGGCGTGTCCGATGTCGATGCCGAGGAAAAACTCAAGGCTTTGATCATCGATGGACAGAACAACCACACGGCGTGGCCAGAGACGACGATGATGATGAAGCAGTATCTCGAGGACTCCGGCAGGTTCACGGTCGACATTGCCAGATCCAGGTACACCTGGAAAGGAGGCGAGCTGCTCGAGAAGTATCCGCTCAACGACGGCAAGGAGTACCAGGAACTCGATCAACCCAGAACGGACCCGGACTTCAAACCGACGTTTGCCAACTACGACGTGGTGATTAACAACTTTGGATGGAACGCGGCCGATTGGCCGGAGGAAACGCAACGCGGCCTGCACGAATTCGTTAGCGGTGGCGGTGGACTGGTGATCGTCCACGCGGCCGACAACTCCTTTGGCAATTGGGACCAGTACAACCGCATGATCGGACTCGGCGGTTGGGGCGATCGCGATGAGAAAACAGGGCCCTACGTGTACATCAACCAGTCGGGCGAAACGGTGCGCGACAAGACTCCGGGACGAGGCGGATCCCATGGACCGCAGCATGAGTTCCAAATCGTGATTCGTGACCCCGATCACCCGATCACCAAAGGCCTTCCCCGCGCCTGGATGCACACCAAGGACGAACTGTACCAGCAGCTTCGTGGTCCGGCCGACAACATGACGATCCTGGCCACTGCCTACGCGGACAAAGACTTCAAGGGAACGGGGCGACACGAACCGATGATCATCACGATCGATTACGGCAAAGGCCGCGTCTATCACACCCCGATGGGTCACGCCGGCTATTCACTCGAATGTGTCGGATTCATGACGACATTCCTGCGCGGAACCGAATGGGCCGCCACTGGAGAGGTGACCCTCACCGAAGTCCCCAGCGACTTCCCGACAGCCAACGAATCAAGCGCACGAGAATTCGATCAGTAGCTAAGTCGAACGGTCGCCGACCGGATGCCC
>JARFQX010000728.1 GCA_029287555.1 Rubripirellula sp.
TTACGATTCCAAAAGAATCCACGCTGCGCGGCACGGGCACGTTCAACGGCCCAGTTTTCGTCGCGGTTGTTTTGGTTACCGAAAAATCCAAAGTCATTGACACCACCGTTGTGAGATCGGTCAGCCGCGTCGCCGACACAACCAGCGTAGTTTGT
Source organism: Rubripirellula sp. (assembly GCA_029287555.1). GTDB lineage: Bacteria > Planctomycetota > Planctomycetia > Pirellulales > Pirellulaceae > Rubripirellula. The sequence continues at coordinate 156 of JARFQX010000728.1, forward strand.
ACGTGCAAGTTGACCGGGGCCGCGAGCCTGTCCTGGGTCACTCGGACAACGGTAGGTTGGGACCTGGGTAACCCAGGGAACGTACTGAGTTCGCCATGGGCAAGGACCCATCGCCGGCCAAACTTGGCCAGCCGATGGGATCGTATAGCTATCAGGAATCCGCTCAAGGCTGGGGTTCGAGATCTGCTCCCACAACGCTTGCTGCTCAACGTAGGGCAGGATAGGAACCAGCCAACTTAGGAAAAGTCGGTTACAGTCGTTGGTACCATTGGGAGTCCAGGGAGTCCGCGCCGTACCCGTCCCGTTCGTCGGGATTTGCTTGAACGCACTGTGATAGTTGTGAATCGCAAGCCCGATCTGCTTGAAATTGTTACTACATGACATTCGACGTGCAGCTTCGCGGGCTGCCTGAACAGCCGGCAACAGCAAGCCAACGAGAACGCCAATGATGGCGATGACGACCAGCAGTTCCACCAAGGTGAAACCCGATCGCGAAGAATGATTTTTTTGCATGCAAAAACTCCTGCAATAGAAATGCACAACGAATTGAGACGAATACTCAAATTATGGTTTGCTAAGCATAAACGCAAACCGGCTTGCGGTGGACCACCCCATCGGGTGGTGCGGCAGTGGCCCATGCGGTGAGGCGGTAGGATCTAGCGGATCCGGCTCAGTGCTTCCGCGGCTCGTGCGTCAGTCGGGTTGATCGCCAGAGCCCGTTCGTACTGCTCGATCGCCTGCTGTCGCGCACCCGAGTACTCGAATGCCTCGCCAAGCTGGACATGGACGCCCACAAGGCGTGGATCGAGGTACAGAGCGTGCTGAAAACATTTTGCCGCGAGTTCTGGCTGTCCATTCAACATGTACGCCCGACCAAGATTGACGTACCCCTCTGCCATCTCGGGAAAATCGGCAATTGCATTTTGCAGCAACTGGATCCCAGCCGGCACGTTGCCCGCCTTGCAGGCCGAAATCCCCATGTTCATGTAACAGCTGGCTTGGAGGGATCTTTCTTCATGAACGCGAATGTTGCAAAAAATGCCTGACAGCAAGAGGACCGCCGCGGCGGCGAATCCAGTTCGCCATCTTCGCTCTCGAACTCGCGCGAACAGGTCTACTACACCGGCAGCCGCAAACGGAATGAACAAGATCGCGACTGGGTTGCGATATCGGCCCAAGATAAAGAACAGCACAACGGCTGCGATCATCGTTAGCAATAGCAGGTAATACAGCCACAGTTTCCGCCGATCCTGCCAAGTCGCGATCAATCCCCATATCCCCAGCGGGCACAGCATGCCAAAGTGCCAAATTCGGCTCAGCTTCAAGGGGACGGAGTACTCGCGAAAGATGTACATGCTTTCGACATCGGGCACTTCATAGCGATTGAATACCATGAATGTCTTCGCGAGCATCAGTTGCAACCAGCGGCCGGGTGACCGCCGAATTTCGTCCCAGGCTCGCGACATCCAGAATTGAGAGACTTCGCGGGCGGACAACTCATGGCCGACTGCTTGTTCGGCCAAGCGTTCCGCGTCAGCCCGCTCGTACATCGGCGTTCCGTGACCGGGAACCAAGGGCACGTAGATTCCGTTCGCCTCTGCGTTGTTGCCGATGTAGAAATTGGGCCCAGCTTGAAACGTGGTCGGCGACCACTCGCCTCCAAGTGAAGCATTTCGCGCCGCGACGGGCAGCAGAATCAAGGCAATGCCGCTTGCATAGCAACCGACCAGCGTCCATCGGTGCCAATTCGTTGCGCGTATCCCCAGTAGAATCCAAAGCGGAATCACCGGGGTCCATAGCAACGCGTTCTCTCGCGCCAGAACCAACAGGCCTAGGGAAAGTCCAACCAAAACCGCGTACCACCAACGTGGCTCGCCTTGGAGATAAACGCAGGCCGTGATGAAGGCGCACAATAGAAAAGTCGCCAAGGCGGCTTTCTGAATAATGCCATCGTAATAAATGGCAGGCGGATAGACAGCCAGCATGAGTGCCGAAACCAGTCCAACTCGCTCTGAAAACAGCTTGCGACCCGCTAGGCCGATCAAGGCCACGCCGGCAACGCCCAGCATCATCTGAACCAGTCGGATCAAGGTAACACTGGGGCCGAAGATCTTGATCAGAACCGCTAAGAAATAGGGATATAGCGGAGCCTGGTAAAAGGTTTCGGTGCCATACCAATCGCCTTCACTAATTCTGACGGCCCAGTCAAAGTACCCTTTGGCATCTCCCAGCAATTCAACCAGTGTTGGGACTTCGAAAGTCTGCAAAACATTTACGAAGCGCAGAAAAAAAGCGAGCGCACAAATGCTCGCTAGGAGAGTCGCAAAGAAAGAGCGATTTGCAGACGCCGAGTCCTCAGAGGAAACCTCCGAAGTCGTGGGCTGTTGCCGGGCTGCGTGCAAACGATCTTTACGTCGAGCCATCAGACAACGCCGTACGCCTCACGAAACCATCAGCGATGGCTGACTCTTCGGTATGGCTGACTATTCGGTTACGTCCGCCGACGCGTCTGCTTCCATCTGAGCTTCGTAATCGGCCTCTTCTTGATCGATTTCGGCTTGGGTCCGAGTCTCTTCGAGGACTTCGTTCCCGGAACCGCCGCAGCCAACGGCCGAGATAGAAAGGACAGAGCAGAAGGCAAACGCAACTGAGTAAACTAAGCGTGACATTAAAATTGCTCGTTCGTAAAAGTAGGGGCAAAAAAACCTGTTCGAGTGAATTATTCGTCCTCGAATTGGCCCACACCGCAAGTAGTCTGACATCAATTTACGCATCAAACGGTACCAGTTGATCGAGCACCTACGGCTCTCTCCGATGTCGCGTTTTCAGCTTCTGAAAACCGCATCGTGAAGGCCACATGGCGAATTGGTCTGGTCAATTCTTCGGTTTCGACTCCATTTCTTCCCCGCTCCTTCTTCCCCGCCCCCGCTCATCGCGAACCGCCCCTCTCCCCCGCCCGCTGGCTATTGGCCGTGAATCACTAGCAACGCCCACTTGTCAAACCGGCTATCCTGTGGGGAAACGCACTAATGGAGAATAATCAGAATGAGAAGCGCATCGATTTTGTCAGCCTGCCTTCTGCTTGCGTCATTTGGCTGTTCAGGCGATTCCTCAGTCAATTCAGGATGGGGCAAACCGTCCGAAGTGGAGTTGGTCACGGAAACTCGCGCGGGTGTGAGTATCGTAAGCCTGAAGGTGCCTAACATGCACTGAGGTGGCTGTGCCGCCTCGGTCCGAGGCGATTTGTCCAAGATTCCAAGTGTCACCGATATCAGGACGGACACTGCATCACGGAGCTGTAGTTTCCGGCTGACCGACCCAGATGTGGATTACGAGCCATTGTTGGAGGAGTTCTCGGCCTCCAATCCGCATCTCGAGGGCTACACCATCCGTTAAGACCGAAATGCAATCACTCAACCGATAGCCGGCAGAAGCACGATCGGTCAATCTCGACGTCGCTGCGTTGACAGGCAACTCGATAATCGTTGCGGCGTCGCTCGGCGTCGGCCGATCTGCCCAGTCTGGTCAAGGCCTCTGCCAATCCGTGCAGCGTCCAGGGGTTGTTTGGATGCAGCTTCAAGTCCTGCTGATAGACGGATAATGCCTCTTGGTTGCGGTTCTGTTCCAAGAGCAGGGCCCCAAGTGCATGCCTTGCCGGTTGCATCCAACCCCACGGTTCGTCGTAATTCAATGCGTCGTCGCGCCGGACCGCTTCTCGCAGGTGCTCGAACGCCTCTTCGTGGTCGCCGCGGCGGTAGGCAATCTCACCCGCTACCATTTTTTCGGCGACGCCGAGGATATCGAGGGACGCATTCTGAAACAGGAAACTGGTCTCCGGAACCTTCTTCTTCTCCTCAAGAAAAGCGGCCTGCTCGGCCTCGGCTTCTTTCACTTGGCCGGTTGATGCATAGGCAATCGCGCGAGCATAGCGCCAGATGGAACGGGAAACGGGCAGATAATCGGGCGGTTCGTCGGAGGCCAAGATGGCTTCCCACTTGCCGAAACGTACCAAGACGTGAAGCTCGGTTGGCATGAACGCATCAAGGAAATCGGTCTGCTCTCGCAGCATCGCTTCGGGAATCTGCTTCGGAATCGCTCGGGCCGCGGTTAAGGCCACGTTGCTTTGGCCATCGAACATCGCCGCGTAGACCAGGAAATGGTAGTTGTGGATTCGATAGAGCGAATAGAAATTCAGAGGACCTTCGCGGCGTAGAAACTCTTCGTCGGCCGCTATGCCACGACGGTTGGCGGAAACCGCTGCTTCATAGTTCCCGACCCAAATGTCGATGTGCGATGGCATGTGGAGTAAATGGCCGAGGCCGGGCGTCGCGCTTCTCAGGCGGTTTGCAAATGGGAGAGCTGCCTCGGGAGTCGGCGATGCCTCCATCATGTGAATGTAGAGGTGGCAAAGTGCCGGATAGTTGGGCCAACGCTTCAGTCCGGCCTCGATGACTTCAATGATCTCAGGCGTATGTTCCGCCGCAACGCCATCGCGGCTCCAATGCAACCATGGCTGCAAATCCATGAGGGACTCGGCGAATAGAGTCACGACGAGCGGATCGTCTTGATGGTCGCGGTAAATTCGTCGAAGCGATTCCGCGTAAGCCAGATTCAGTGCATCTCGGTCTTCCGGTACGGGCGTCACGTATCGCTTGTCCAGGGCCTCGATCAGTTTCTTCTCCAATTCCGTGGAGGAAGCGGCGTGGAGTTGTGCCAGACGAACTGCCAGATCCGCCTTCGCGATCTGGTGGTCTTCTATCTCCATGTTGTTGATATTGGGGCCCCATGCATACGCCATTCCCCAGTACGCCATCGCCATCCCTGGGTCAGCGGCAACCGCCTTTTCAAAGCAACGCACAGCCTCCTCGTGATTGAAGCCATAACAATTGGCTAACCCGCGATCAAACCACTGTTGCGCCGAAGTTGATTCGGTGGTGACTTCGTAGTGGATCGAGCCGATGTCGTAGTATTCCTCTGCACCGGTTGAAAGTGCCACCGTCACAACTGCAAAGACCCAAGTGAAAACCGAACTGATGGATCGCATCTCAAGCTCCGATCTGAGAAATTCACCGAGCAGGCACAAGGACGGGCCCGATGCGTGGTTAGTGGTCCTTGAGGAGTCGCGCCCCTGTGGTGAGACCTGGTCTGGCCCCAACGGCCCGAGCCCAATGCAATGATAAACGACTTCGGTACGGCACGTTGAATTAGTGCTTCATCCCTCGACCGAATTGATCCCCAACGGCGACGATTTCACCACCTAGAGTCTGAACTTCCAGCAGTTTCTCGCTCATGACCATTCGGCCCTCTTCGTCCGTCAGTCTGTGCGTGATCTTGTGCGACTCGGTATCGATGACGTCGCCGGTCGACGGCCAGCAGGTCTTGCCGTCGATGCTAAAGGTGATCCAACCCGGTTGTTCTCGCAATCGAATGCTTGCAATCTGCTTCGGTGGCATCACCGTTGCATCAAAGATGTGGACATGTTCATTGTGCCCATCGGCGACCCAGATTTCCGTCTCGTCCGGCGTCATCCCGATTCCGTGGCTGGGACAGCCGTGACGTTTGACGGGGCCCTGGCGAAAACCTTCGACTTCAACCCGGTAGAGCTTCTTGCCCGTCTCCAAATCCCCGACCTCGAAGCCAAGCAGTTCGTTGACGTTCACGAAGCAGAACGTCTGTGCACCATTGACCGTGAAGGGGCGGATGCTGTGCGAAAACGGCCCGCAGGTTGCCACGATCTTGTGTGTCGTGGTGTCCGCAATACTCAACAGCGGAGACGCCAGACCCGCCATGTAGACCCGGCTTCCATCGATTCCGTAGACCGTATTGTGCGCGCGTGATTTCGGATGAATCTCGGCAATGATGTCGCCGGACGCGGCATCAAGCACATACCAGTTGTCCTTTTCGAAGCTGGGTTGGTAAATCACCTTTCCATCGGGCGACATCGACATTCGGTCGCAACCATTGGGGTATTTCCTTTCCCACAGCACTTGATCCGTGTCCAAGTCGATGCAGATCAAATGAATCTTGGTGCTCACGTAGAGTCGACCGGTGGTGGCATTGCCGCAAATTCCCTTCACGTTGGCCGGGGTCCCGTCCGGGGCCAATCCGTCAAAGGGGATCCGTTTGACAAAGCGGTAGTCGTCATCGATGTCGAAAACGATCACGCCATGCCCGCCGTACTGGGTGTAGTTACGAATGCCCGGCTCGGCCACGTACAGAAAACGATGCGTCGACTCCTGGCCGTAAACAATTCCGGGCAGCGAGAGCAAACAGGACGCCAGCAAGACAAACCGCAGGAACAGTCGAGTCTTCATATCAAGGTCTCCGTCGAGGTGGTTCAAACGCCAATCCTTCTGAGCGAGGCCGGTTCAAAGAGAAACGTAGAGGTCGCATCGATGGTCTCACCGGACCAGTGCTGCTTCGATCGAGTCCCCGTGATTTCAACGCTGTCACTCTTCTTCCGCGGCAGGCTCCAACGCTTTCAAGAACGCCGCCTTGCCACCGACGATCGGAAGGGAGAGTCTTGTTTGGTTCACATCCACGGTCAATTCGGTACCGGGGTTTGGGTGCAAGGTGAAGTCGCGATCGCTTGAGAAGATCATCAATCCGATCCGTTGGTCTTTCGCAATGACTTGATCGTCGGGCTGCAAATCAAATGACAGATCATAGAACCGGCCAAGTTCGAGTGGTTCGCTTTCGGTCAGTGAGCGATGGTTCTGCGGATCCGCCCAGCCTCGCGTGATGATGTTGTCGGTAATCTTTGCATTCTTTGACCCGTTCCAAGGCAGCGAAACCAACCAGATCGACAAGTTCGCTGCCGGCTTGTTGCTGGCGAGTCTCAGCGAGATTCTCGGCGTGCCCGAGAGATGCACTTCTTGGGAGAGTTCCGGAGTCACGTACATCAATCGATGCTCGGTCCACTCCGCTTGGGACAGTGAGGCTCCACTGAATGAGAAGTTGTCAACCAGCGTCTCGGTTGTCCGCTCCGTTGCCGGATCGGTCGTGAGTTCGCCACGCTGGGGAGCGCCGGGCCGGGTGAACAATTCAACAACTTTCGCTTCGGGATGCGGGTAATCGGGATAGCTGGTCGGTTCCTGGCGGTCGTCGTCTTCGCGGACAATCCACGCCTTGGGATCCTTTTCGACGCCGTTGTCGATCCCGTGCAAGTAGCGGGTGAACCAGCGGTTCATCAGCTTCATCGGAGGCGGGCCGCCGTGGCCGCCCTGATGAAAGTAAGCTTGAACTGGAACCCCCTTCGCCTTTAACGCCTGGTAGATTCGAACACTGTGCTCCGGCACGACATTCCAATCGTTGAAAGCGTGTGCCATCAGGACGGCGGCTTTCACCGGTTCCAGGTCGTTCAGGTAATCTCGACCGGACCAAAACTCGTTGTAGTCTCCACTGATGCGATCGAACCGCTCGAGCATCTCTTCATCGCGCACTTCGCAGTCACAATAGTCTCGCCGCTCTTCCGGACCGCTGTGAACGTAGTCGTAAAGGTAGTCGATGTCTTCGCCGAGGTATCCGAACGGGTGTCGCACCAATCCGTTGGATCGATAGTAGTGGTAGTAGGAGGTATTGGGGGCAATCGGAATGATCGCCTCGAGCCCTTCCACTCCCGTTGTGGCCGCCGCCAGGGCAAGCGTTCCATTAAACGAGGTTCCCGTCATGCCAACTTTGCCGGTGCACCAATCGGCCACCACCGGTTCGCTGCCGTCCACACTCTTGAAGCCTTTGGCGCGACCGCACAGCCAATCGATCACCGCTTTGGGGGCTAGGGATTCATTGTCGCCGCCAATCGTTGGGCATCCTTGTGACAAGCCGGTCCCGGGCGAAGAGGAGTGAACGACGGCGTATCCCCGGGGAACCCATTCCTTCTGGTGTGACTTTGAAATGATCGGCCGCCTTCCTTTTCGCTCGATTGACGGGAACTCCTTTCGTTCCTTGGGTGGCTCTCCGAGCTCTTGTCGGGTGTCCCAAAAATACTCCTCGGCGTTGGGGCCGGTTCCCGCAAAGTAAGGACTGGAGATGTAGATCGCCGGCAGTCGCAAGCCCTCGCTTTCGGTTTGGCGAGGCCGCGTGACACTGACGTGCATCCGGTCTAGACGATCATCTCCATCGGAGTCGAATTCGGTTTCCACCCACAGGTCTTCACGAATCCAGTAATCAGCATCCTCAAAGGCCTTGACGACCTGGGCTTCACCATCTTTGAAGACTGGAACGGAAACATCTGGATCGGCTTCATCCGCAAACGCCGAACCATTCCCCGTCGCGAATGGGTCGGTCCAGCAGTGCCCCACGCAACTGACGGCGAGGATGGCGAGGACACGCATCTTCGCTGACACGCGATGATCTCTCTTGGTAGTGGTCCCACACGATTCGGTCTTGCCAAAGCAAAGGTGAACTTCATTCTCGCTAGATGGCATATTCCTGGGTTTCCTTCGAAAACGAGGGTAGGAGAATCCGGCTCAATTCCGCCTCGAAATTACAGCGTATGTCAATCGACCCGACCCGTGTTGGCCGCAACTTCCGATTCCGGATCCGCCACGATTCTTGCTGCGCCTTCTTGCTACGCCAATCTACATGCCGCTCAGATCGCTTGCGGCGTCTCCACGGCAGCATGTGTCGCGTGATGCCGTTCGCGTGGAAAGGGGTGGTTCGACATTGAGGCGGCAGTGCAACTCAGAGACCCGCTGGCGGCCGCTTTCGGGGTCGGTAAGCCTGACCTCTTTTTCAATCCGAAATGCCACGGTGGGAATATTTCTCAGTAAATTGGACGGGCCATCTCATTGCGTGCCGATCTTCCAGGCCTAAGTTGATACGCTTCCCCCCCTGCTTCCACGCGACGCACGTGACAACCATGTCGAATCGAAAGCTCCGAAATATTTGTCAATCCGTGACCTCTCTTTGCGCCCATGGGCGGCAACTCCCAGTCGGCTTGATGGTCCTTGCCGTTGGCTTGATGGTGGTCGCGTGCGGCTCGTACCCGGCTTCGGCTCAAGACATCGTCGACTCGTGGCGGATGAAACTTCGACCGCCTGGGGAGGCTTGGACCGAACCGGATTTTGATGATTCGGATTGGCAGGAGTCCAACGGGGGTTTTGGGACCGGCGATACGCCCGGCGCGAGAGTCGGAACGGTTTGGGCGACCAACACCATCTGGCTTCGTAAGCGTATCCCGCTGTCGGAGATCCCGGACAAGCCCGCGCTGTTGATCCATCACGACGAAGATGCCGATGTCTATCTCAATGGCAAACGAGTTGCGGAGCAAAAGGGATTCGTCACCGATTACAAGTTGGTCCCCATCAAGGAGGCGGACCGATCGGCACTAAAGGTTGGCGAAAATCTGCTGGCAGTTCGCTGTCGACAAACCGGCGGCGGTCAGTTCATTGACGTTCATCTGGTCGATGCCGAGAACGTTCCCGAACTTCCCGCACCGAAGCGAAGCACGAAACCTTTTATCTCCGAGTTGATCACGCCTTGGGGCGCGGGTGTCAACGCCGAGAACGCGTGGCGAGAATACCCGCGGCCGCAACTGCGACGTCGAGCTTGGACGAACCTGAACGGTTACTGGGACTACGCGATCACGCCGGTTGAACAGAAGGAGATGCCCGAACAGTGGTCGGGAAAGATCCTCGTGCCTTTCTGTTTGGAGTCAAAGCTTGGCGGTGTGCAGCGATTGCTCGACGCGAGCGAGGCGTTGTGGTATCGCCGCACCTTCACGCTGGACCCCAGCGAAGGGCAGCAAATCCATCTCAACTTCGAGGCGGTCGATTATCGATGCGAAGTGATGGTCAACGGCCAATCGGTCGGCACGCACCGCGGCGGTAACACTCCCTTTAAGCTGGACGTCAGCGATGCGGTGCGCGCCGGCGTCAATACGCTGGTGGTGCGAGTCGAGGACGAAACGGAAGGATGGCAGCTGCGCGGCAAACAGACGCTCAATGCGCGAGGGATCTGGTACACGCAAGTCTCCGGGATCTGGCAAACCGTCTGGATGGAACAGGTCCCGACAAGTCATGTTGAAGACATCAAGGTCAACACCGATGCGGCAGACGGTGCGATCTCGGTGCGACCGATCGTTTCCCAAGCGGAGGGCCTGACGACCCGCGTCGTCGTCAGGGATGGTGATCGAGTGGTGGCCAGAGCCGATGATGTGGCTGGCGAAACGATGCGAGTCGTGGTTCCCGAGGCCAAGCTTTGGTCCCCCGATTCGCCCTTTCTCTATGGCATCGACGTAACGCTTGAAGACCCCGACGGTCGCGTCATTGACCGTGTCGAGTCCTACGCGGGGATTCGTACCGTGGGTAAGACGAAAGACGCAGATGGACACTGGCGATTCACGCTCAACGGCGAGGTCATTTTTCATTGGGGGCCACTCGATCAAGGGTGGTGGCCCGATGGACTGCTGACTCCCCCGTCGGACGAGGCGATGCAGTTCGACATCCGTTGGCTCAAGGATGCCGGATTCAAAATGATCCGCAAACACATCAAGGTCGAACCAAGACGCTATTACTACCATTGCGACACGATCGGCATGATGGTTTGGCAAGACCACGTCAGTGGGGGCGACCAACCGGAGTGGACGCGTCTTCAACCCAATCCCGTTGACGCCGAGTGGCCCAAACCGCAGCACAAACAGTTCATGCTCGAACTCGATCGGATGATCTCGGCGCTCGAGAATCACCCGTCCATTGTTTCCTGGGTCCCATTCAACGAGCGTTGGGGTCAGCACCAGACCATGGAAGTTGGGCGTTGGACGGTCAAACGGGATCCTTCCAGACTCATCAACATCGCAAGCGGTGGCAATTTCTGGCCCGTCGGCGACGTGGTTGACGCCCACAGTTATCCTCAGCCCAAGTTTCCATTCGATCAGGGCAGCGGCGGAAGATTCGATGATTACATCAAAGTCATGGGCGAGTTCGGTGGTCACGGGTATCCGGTGAAGGGACATCTTTGGGACGTGAACCGACGCAACTGGGGCTACGGCGGGTTGCCGCAGAACAAAGAGGAATACAAGCAGCGCTATCTCACTTCGCTCCAAATGCTCAACGAGCTTCGCGGCAAGGGAATCGCCGGCGGCGTGTACACACAGACCACCGACGTCGAAGGCGAGATCAATGGCTTGATGACCTACGATCGCAAGGTGATCAAAATCGACGCGGCGGAATTGGCAGAGCTGCATAAGGTGTTGTTCGAGCCCATCGCCGCGGCTTCCAAGACTCCGGCGAAGACCGACGGCGCCGGAACGCCAAGCGACGCAACCCCCAACGCAGAAGCAGACCCATCCAAGCACTCGCGAGTCAAGCCGAGACCCGCCATGGACCGCAAGACGATCGAGTCGGGGTTGGCCAGTCACGACCGCGCGCTGCACATCAAATCGGGATGGATCCGCGATCCCTACATCATCCTCGGTCCCGACGACTTCTATTACTTGACCGGGACGCAAGCCAACCCAGGTGACCCGCGCGAGCAGGAAGACCCTTACAACACTGGGCTGGGCGACGGCTCGATCGTGGGTGAGCACGTTCGGGTCTGGCGCAGTCGTGACCTGATCGAATGGGAATCGCTCGGAGAACCATTCAGTGTCGAAGACACCGTTCAATTTCGCAGCGGCCAGAAAAAGCCTGGGAAGCGACTGATCTGGGCGCCCGAGGTGCACTGGCTTGGCGACCGCTGGGCACTGGTGCATTGTCCGCGCTTCGTTTCGAGTCTTGCCTTGACCTCGGGTGAGAAGATCGAAGGCCCCTGGTCACATCCGTTGTCCCCCGATTCAAACGGCAAGCATGATCCGTCGCTGTTTCGCGATGACGATGGGACTTGGTACTTGCTGTGGCAGAACACGCAAGTCGCCCCATTGAGCGATGACTTCAGTGAGTTCACGGCCAAGCCGGTGCGCATCGATCCCGCCGGCTCACGAGTGGGGCCGGAGGGCGAGCCCATTTCCCGGATTGGACACGAAGGGGCCACGATGCGGAAGATCGGGGATAGATACGTTCACTTTGGTACCGCTTGGTCGACCGACATGGGTCGCAAGGGATCCTACAACCTCTATTACTGCACTGCGGACACGATTACCGGTCCCTATGGGCCTCGCCGATTCGCGGGCCGTTTCCTCGGGCATGGCACGCCATTTCAAGACCGGGATGGAAAATGGTGGTGCACCGCTTTTTTCAATGCGAATGTCCCGCCGCTGGATCGCAAGGGAATCGAGACACGTGACTTGAGCGAGACGGCGCAGACCATTAACGAGCAAGGCGTCACCATCGTCCCGCTCGAACTGCGCGTGCTCGATGATGGAGATGTCTACATTCGTGCCAAAGATTCGGCTTACGCATCACCGGGTCCGGATGAGGTTCAAGACTTCGACGATTGATCATGCGTTGGTGCACAACTTGTCCGCTTGCCCCTGTTGATTGTTGACGTTGCAATCTCGGCTGAGTCATTGAGAATTCGTAACCCGACGCGTCAGCGAGGCATGAGTCAAGATCAGATTTTCCTCGCTCACGCGTTTTGAAGTTGCGCTATTTCGATGGCTTCGGGCCGAAGGCCCAGCAGTTTACCTAGCCCAGCCCAACGGGCTGGGAAAACGTCATGAAAGACGACAAGGGCCGAAGGTCCGACCGATTGCCTCGAGTC
>JARFQX010000757.1 GCA_029287555.1 Rubripirellula sp.
GTGAAACAAGTGTTCGAAAACTCTCGCTTGCAACCGCCCGCACGACGCCGATGCTAACGGGTCGCGGGCCAAAGCCCTTCCAGCCGAGCCCGGTGGAATCGGCCGAGCGACTGATTTGACGTGCTGTCTTCGCCGCCATCACCTCATCAATACTTGGCATACAAATCAACACCGTGGAATCATCAACGCGTCCGATGCGATCGACACCACGAATCGCCGCGCGGGCAACCCTCACCAGACCACGCATCGTCGCCACGGTGACCCCGTCGTGACAACGAATCGCCATCAGCACAATGGGTACGCTTTCCCCCGTCGTACTGGAGCACTGCATGCGATGGCGGATCGCCTCGTACTGAGCCTCCATCGCTGGCAAACCGGGTAAGTCTGTCATCGACCGCGGGTTGCAAACTTCACTCGCCCCGTCGTGCGTTGAAGGAACGTGATCCTGCTGCTCGCCAACCACGGTGCCCTGGGAAACAGGACGGTCGAGCTGAGTCGGGGCAGGGGCAGGCGCTGAGTTTGCCTCGCGTTGACCGAGGCTGATGCGCCGGATTTCTGCGTTTCGGGTCCAGTGACCGCAATCTCGTCCCGAGTCCTTGGATCGGTACAGGGCTTCGTCAGCCTGTTGAATCCAATCGGCAATCGATTGGCAGGGCTCCAACTCGGCCAGTCCGATTGATGCCGAGACCCGCAAGGGATGGTTTTCGAACAAGACTTCGCGTTGACCGATCGCAATCCTTGCCTGCTCGACAACGACCGTGGCCTGTTCGACGGGGGTACCGTCAAGCACGATTGCGAACTCTTCGCCGCCAAAGCGGGCGACCAGCCCGTGAGATTGAAGTCGGGAATGCAGAATACTGGCGACGGTACGGAGCACTTCGTCCCCAGCCTGATGACCGTGAATGTCATTGAATTTCTTGAAACAATCAACATCCAACAACGCCAACGTACCCGCATGACCGGGTCCCAACGCCGCGCGTGCTTCCATGTGATCATTGAAAGCGCCGCGATTGGGCAGTCGTGTCAGCGCGTCGGTTTGGGCCCGGCGCTCGGCCGATTCGATCTGCAGGGACTGCTCGTGAATGCGGTTCTGCGCTTCCTTGAGCTGCGATTGCATCCTCTCGTTGGCTGCAATCAAGTCGTTCACAGCCCGAATCACTACCTGCTGAGACGCAACCCGATTGTCGGCCAGCTCGTGGTTGACCGCTTGCATCTTGGTTTGATGCGCATCGACATCGGCTGCCATGGACCGGGCATATCCCTGAAGCCGGTTCGCTACCTCCGAAATCTGTTCGACGCTTGGATCAAGAAACCCATCCGTTGCGTCGTCACCGGCTTGGACTTGCCCCTCCACCGGGCAATGGCCGATACCACCAATCGCGTGCAGGATCCAACCGCAAACGAGTCCCGCGCTGCCACAACTCATCGCGATCGCTACATCAAGCCACATGCTACACCAGGTTCCTTGCCCCAACCTTCCCACCAACCCCGGGGCTTCCCAAGAAACCCGAGTCTTCCCACGACCCCGCACGTGCGAACCGTCTTCACCAAATCAAAGCGGCCGGAACTCAGCGGGACTGAATCATCCGTTTGTGCGATTGGCAGGCTGACGAATGCTCGATGAACCGGCATTGGTGCGATGAAATGCCCTCAAAAACCAACAGGCTCAATCCGTCAGCTCCCGCGTGCGGCTGCCCGGACCGCTCCCGCCCAAGACTGCCACTCGAACCAACCACTAGCGTCCTATAGGTCGCGAATGATCGACCGTCAAACAACCGTTTTGAAGAGTCCAGCGCTAAGCAACCGGATGTTTCAGCCTGCTGCGGTGATCGTGGGTATGCCGGCAAGCGCGGCCTATGGGACGCTCCGCTCACCCTCTCGCCCCTCACCCTTTGAGCCTCACCCTTTGAGTTTGTGCAGTTTCTAAGCTGGGGGTGTCCTACACGACGTCCTTCCATCGTCCCTCCGTTTCGGGGGAGTGCTTCATCGATGGAAACCGCGGCATTGGCTGACTTCAGGAACTGCACGACCTCCTCTCGCGCGGGGCATCTGATGATCTCAGATCCAGACAATCCAACAGGCTCATCACCGCGAAAAGATGCGCGCCTTGGGGCCTGCCGGAGCAAGATTGGTGCAAAGTTTGCAGATAGGGTTTGCAGATAGCTCGCTGCATTCCCTCCGAGGCAAGGCGTTGGCGAAAGTGTCCTGAGAGCGTGGACGGTTGGCCCGGCAAGTTTATTGTGGCGACGCAGTGATGATGCTGTGAAATTGCTCAGATTCGCGTAGGCAGGGATTTCTGAATTTGAGATAATACACACCGGATGATTTCGATGAGCGGTCATATTCAATCACTTCTCGAATCAAGCCGTTCTATTCGAGTCGGTTCCAACGCGAGAGTTCGAGAGCAATGATGCAAGCAAAATCCCAAGACGTTGCGGCACGGGCAAGTGACATGTTGTCCAAAAGCTCGGTTCGTGAGTTGCGACAGATCCGGGTCGACGAGACCGACGAGGCTGTGGAATTGAGCGGCACCGTTCGCAGCTACTACCACAAACAACTGGCGCAAGAAACGGTGCGTTCAGTTGCCAGTGGACGGCGATTGATCAATCGTGTCGAAGTCCATCGTTAAAGTAGCAACCGGGTTCTTTTGAGCTGTTTTGGGGAATCGTCTCTCTCGTGCCTCATCTTTCTGTCCCTCATCTTTCTTTGGGGCAATCGCAGCGATACGATTGGCATGAGATGGTAGTTTTGCGGCTCAAACAGCCTGGATTTGGGCAGTTCTTCGGTCCGAAAGCGAGCTGTGCGTTTTCAGCACCGACTGTGCCACCACGGCACAATCGTCCTCGTGAAATGGCTTCCCAGTTGGTCGTTGCGGTTTGGCATCCCCCTTGCGTCCTTCCTGTGAGGCTGTCGGGGCATCAAACACTGTGAAAAGGGGCTTTGTGGACAGGCCGCTGCGGAATCGGAGCGTCGAGCTTCGTTTTTTCTGACCGGGTTCGAATGCTGGAGAGAACAGGCAATGAGAGTCTTGCTGGCAACCGACGGATCAAAGTGCTCCGAGGAGGCGGCCGGGATTCTCGCGCGACTGCCGCATCGCGATGAGCTTGAGTTGACAATTGCGACGGCCGTCGCGCCGCCGTCCGCTGCTTTTTTTTCGCCGACCAAGGAGTTCATGGAGCAGCTTGCCGACGATGACCGCAAGTATGCCGAAGCGCATCAGTTGAAGATGCGGGAGTTATTCAGCGGCGCCAACGCCTCGGTCAATACGGTGATCCTCGAGGGCCCGCCGCAAGAAGCCATCATCGAATGCGCGAAGACTCACGATATCGAATTGATCGTGATGGGAGCCAAAGGGCATTCTCAGGTCGACCGAATTCTTCTTGGCAGCACCAGTGACTACGTTGCCACGCATGCTCACTGCAGCGTGTTGGTCGTTCGTCCGGGTGAGTCACGAGAATCTCATCCGATGCTCCGTGTGGCGATTGCCTACGACGCGTCGGTGGCAAGTCAATATGCGGTCGAAGAGTTGCTGAGATTTGATTGGGGTGCGAACACGGAGTTGGTCGTGGCGGGGGTGGCTGGTTACAGCCCCATTTTTGATCCCGAGTATGGATTCAACCCGAAATCGATTCGCAAGGAAGCTGAAGACGCTCTACGTCAGGCGGTCGAGCACCTGCAACCGAAAGTGCATCACGTGGACTCGCGACTGATCGAGTACGACCACGTTGCCGAAGGTCTCGTTCGGTTTACCGAAGATGAGGAGATCGACTTGCTGGTGATCGGTGATACCGGCCGCTCGACTCTCGCCCGAGCTTTGCTGGGAAGCGTTTCCCGTTTCGTCCTGCGGCATGCCCAATGTGGCGTTTGGGTCACTCGAAACCGCAGGCGAGCGGATTCCCCAGGCGAACGACACGACCAGAGCGACACGAAGGCTGGAGCGAACTGAACCATGCATGAGATGTTTGATCGCATTGTGACGCTACGAGTGGGCGACGTCATGACCGCCCATCCGGTGACGGTCAACGCGTCGACGAGCATGGCGGAGGTTGCCCACCTGTTTACCGAACATCGACTTCACTCCGCACCGGTTGTGGATGATACGGGACGTTGCGTGGGCATCATCACGGCCAGTGATTTCGTCAAGCGCACGGAGATTTATGCCGAATCGGATCAGCATCCGATGGAAATGGTCCACGGCGAAGAAGGCATCCTGCTCGAACCGCGATCTTATGATTACGTCAACGACTGCATGAGTCCTTCGGTGCAAACGGTCAGCTCCTCAACACCGCTGATCCAAGCCGCCAAGATCATGACCGGCGGCCACCTGCACGTCCTGCCGGTCGTCGAATCGCACAAACCGCTCGGCATTCTCAGCAATCTTGACGTCGTTGCCGCACTGGTCAACGCTTTCGACGAAGCGAAACGCTCCATCTGAACAGGCGTGCGTGAGTCTTCAAGATTCAATCAACTTTCGAAACTCCGCCTCGTCCATGACGGCCACCCCCAAGCTCTTGGCTTTGGCAAGCTTGCTGCCTGCCTTCTCACCCGCGACGACGAAGTCGGTCTTGCCGCTGACGCTGCTCGCGGGCCTGCCTCCAAGTTGCGTGATTAGCGATTTAACTTCGTCACGCGTGTAGTGCTGCAGCGAACCGGTAACAACGATTGTCTTGCCGGCGAGCGGACTTTCGCCCGATCGGTCCGTTTCGGGTTCCTCCAGAACGACCCCCACTTCGGCGAGTTCGCGAAACGTCCGGGCGCCGTAATCGCTGTGGCAGAACTGATGCACGCTGCTGGCAATCGCCTCACCAATCTCGTGAATCGCGGCAAGATCTTCCTCGGATGCCTCCCTCAACTTTTCCACAGTCGGATATTGGCGGGTGATCAACTGGGCGACCCGCGGCCCAACATGGCGGATCGAGACGGAGGCCAAGACGCGAGCCAGTCCGCGAGTTCGGCTTTCTTCGATTCCCTTGATCAGGTTGGCGGCGTTTCGAGAGCCGAACTGAACTTCGATCTTCTCCCCCTCTTTCTTTCCACGTCGCCGCTTTCGCCATGTCAAACCGGCGACCTGCTCTTGGGTCAAACGGTAGAGATCAGCGAAGCTTCCGACCAGTCCCTCGCTGACAAGCAGATCGACGACTTCCTCACCCAAACCATCGATGTCCATGCCAGGGCGGCTACCAAAATAAATCAATCGCTGGCGAAGCTGCGCCGGGCACTCGGGGTTGGGACAACGAATGTAGACGCCGCCTTCATCGCGTACCAAGGCAGCATCACACTCGGGACACCGCGAAGGAAACTTCCACTTGGGAAGTTTGGTGGTGCGTTCATGTTTTTCAACGCGAACGACTTTGGGAATAATCTTCCCCGCCTTTTCCACGACGACCCTGTCGCCTTCGCGAACGTCGAGACGTTCGATCTCGTCCGCGTTATGCAACGACGCACGTGACACCGTGGTATCCGCGATGTCGACGGGCTGCAGATTGGCAACAGGTGTGATTGCACCGGTCTTGCCAACCTGAACGCTGATCTTCTCGAGACGCGTCACCGCCTCATACTTCTCGAACTTGTAAGCGATCAACCATCGCGGGCTCTTGCTGCGCACCCCCAACCGCTGCCTCTGATCGAAGTCATTGACCTTGAAAACGATTCCATCCACCTCGAAGGGAAGATCGGGAAGGTCTTGATCCAATTCGGCGACCGCGCCCATGACTTCCTTTGCATCTTTGAGCAGTCGCACATGGGGCGTTGGCGGGATCCCAAAGTGAGCAATCTCCTTCAGGAAGTCGATGTGATTGGTAGACTTCAATCCGTCGGTTTCGCCGACACCATGACAGAAGAATCGCAAGTTCCGCTCGGCGGCGATTGCCGGATCCAACAGGCGAATGGTCCCGGCCGTCACATTCCGAGTATTCTTGAAAGGCTCGGCTCCCTTTTCACGTTGACGCACATTCAGATCGGCTAGGTCGGCGTTGGTCATGTAGACTTCGCCGCGAACCTCGAGCACCTCTGGCGGGTCATCCACCGGCATCCGCAGGGGCAGGTCACGAATCGTGCGAACATTGTGCGTGATATCGTCACCGACCTCACCATTGCCACGAGTCAAGGCGAGGGTCATCCTTCCCTGCTCGTAGCGGATCGAAGCGGCAACACCGTCGATCTTGTATTCCATCACCCACTGCACCGCTTCGCCATTGAGCAGTTTCTCCGTCCGCTCAAGATAGGCCTGCAGTTCCTCGGGGCTGTAGGTATTGTCAATCGACAGCATCGGGATGCGATGCTGAATCTGTTCCAAGTAGTCGACCGGCGCGTCTCCAACTCGCTGCGTCGGTGAATCGAGCGAACGAAGACTGGGGTGTTCCTCCTCCAATCGTTTCAGTTCGGCCAGAAGGTTGTCGTACTCCAGATCGCTGATCTCGGGATTGGCCTCGATGTAATACAAATGATCGTGATGTCGGATC
>JARFQX010000791.1 GCA_029287555.1 Rubripirellula sp.
GATGCCGACGGGGTTGTTGCCGAGGTCGGGAGAGACGATGCCGATGCGCAGGGGACGGTCAGGATCGCGGTCGTTAGGATGGGCGGACCAGCCGGAGCGAAGGGGTTCGGCATGGCGAGCGTCCCAGTCCGCATGGAGCCTGGCCAGCTTGGCGGGCGTCACCCCCGGACAGTACTGCTCGCACTGCAAGACGTTGCTGTGGATGGCGGGGGAAGCGGGGTCCAGTGCGAGGGCGCGGCGGAACGCTTCCGCCGCCTCATCGAGCCGGCCCTGCTCGCGCAACGCGCTACCCATCGTGTCCCAGGCCTGGGCGTAATTGGGGCTTAGCCGCACGGCCTGCTGACAGCAGAGCACCGCATCCGACCTCCGCCCCTGTTGCGCCAAGACGCGGCCCAACCCTCGTAAGGACTTTGCGTGGTTAGGCCGCACCTGCAAGGCCTGCCGGTAACTGGCCTCGGCTTCCTGGCGTCGGCCCAGGTCCGACAGCAAGTTCCCCAGGTTGAAGTTGGCCTCGGCGGAATCCGGGTTTAGCTGCAAGGCCCGCCGATAACAGGCCTCCGCTTCGGCGATACGCCCCTGCGAGCGGTGAACGCTGCCGAGGTTCGTGTACGGCTGCACCATTCGCGGATTGTACTGAAGCGCCTTCTCGAAGCTCGCCGCCGCGGCATCGTTGTCACCCAGAGACTGCAACAGTAGTCCGAAGTTGTTGTGAATTTCCGAGTAGTCAGGCTTAAGCTGCACGGCCCGCTCGTAATGGAACCTGGCCTTCGCGGCGTCGCCGAGCCCCCGGTACGCTTCTCCTAAGTTGGCGTGACAGGCAGGTTGGGCTTCGTTCACGGCAAGCGACTTCTCCAACGCGGAAACGGCTTCCCGATGGGCGCCCTGCTGGAGGCGGACGACCCCCAGTAGATATAAAGCGGCGGCGTGATCGGCTGTTTCCTCGAGGATCTGTTGGCACAAGGCTGCGGCCGCGGTCAAATCCTGGGCCTTGAATTGGCGGAGGGCATGAGCGAGCCTGTCGCAAAGACCATCGCTTTCGGTCTGCATCGCGTCGTCCCTTCGACGGGGTCCACGAAGCACTGCCCCCGGCTATTCAATTTCAACGTGTCGCCGAGGCGGCCGTACACGATGGCTGCGATCGTCGGAGCGGCTCCGCCAAACTTCCAATCTTGCGCGGCCAAATTGAATTGTGCAAGTGGAACTCGCCAAACCTCCGAACGGTTAGGCATGAAGAACAGTGGGTACGATCGTAATCGGTACGTGATAAAGAATCGGGCCAGCGGATACACTCGCGGTCCATTTGGGTTTGAAAACGCCGATTACATCGAGATGGACTCGACGCCTGGAGCTGCTGGAGCACTCTACTCGACGGTCGAAGACATGTTCTTATGGGATCGAGCCCTGTACACCGACAAGCTCTTGGGAATCAAGTATCGGAAACTGATGTTTAGCCCAAACCGAGATGTTCCCGAGGTGAAAGCCGCGGGTGGCAGGCCTCAAAGCGTCTATGGCTACGGGTGGCATTATTTCGAAGCCACTGATGGCTGGAAAATGCTCCGCTGCCAAGAACAGATCTTCCGCGATTACAAACGCTCGCCGACCACCAGACCGAAATTCTGAAGATGCTCCGCACGGGCACGCGAACTTCTGCTGCGAGCACGCCGCCCAAGCTTGAAATCTGCTCGCTCTGACACGAGTTTTCATCGTGGCTGCCTATCGGGTGTCCGGCTCCCAAACGCGCGTTTCCTGAGCGCTAAAGAAACCTTCATTGCTGCGATTCAGCTTCCAGACTTCGACCTCGCGAAGTCGGGTTTCTGCTCCCACCGTCCAGCCGTCTAGATCCCGGTTACCCTGCCAGTCGAGATGCGCCGCGAGCAAAGCCTGTCGGCCATTCGCAAAGACTTCCACAAGATACTTGTCCACGTAGATTCGCAATTCAACGTCTTTGTTAATGGGCAGATCCGAGACGGCAAACGGGGCCTCCGTGCGGCCAACACGCAGGGTACCGGTTTCAGGCCGAAACACGATCGGGAGCCCGCCACCCTCACCATCAGAAAAAAGAGTAAAACCGAAGAGCTTGCGGCTGGCTTGATCGCGGTCAACTGTGATGCGGATTTCAGCAGCTTCCCCGGGCAACTCGGCCAGTCGCTTCAACTGCGGACGCTTCGTGGGGGGAACCGCCTCGCCGTGTCCTGTTATCGGTCGGTCAAGGACGACACCTTTGAGTCGACTCCCCTCGGCGCGGAGCGTTTCTAGCTCACGAAGTGGATGAATCCGCAGGTCACCATCGTCCGAGAGGCTAAGTTCGCGCGGTAGCGACTGGATCGTCTTGTTCAGCAGTGGTTTATCTGATCCAGCCGAGGTGATCCACGCCCACATGACTCGGCGACCATCGGGCGTTTCCACGCTTTCGGGAGCGAAGAAGTCGGTTCTGTTGAACAATCCCCACACAGGTTGTTCTAACCGGGGCCAATTCATTCTGCCGTGTCGCTCGGGAACGAACTGCTCCGCGTCTTCGTCCCACTGGCCGATGTAGTAGCGGCAGCCAAGCGGATGACTGATGCAGAGCAACATCCATTTATCGCCCAAACGAAAGAAGTTAGGACATGAGACGTCCTCGCCGATCGTAACATCAGCCGGCTGCTCTCGGATGAAATCGCCAACGAGCGTCCAGGACTTCAGGTCTTGAGACTTGAAAACCGGAGGGTTGGGGCCGCCAGAGATGGCATAATAGATCTCGCCGACGCGGAAGCAGTCGGGGTCCCAGTGGCTGATCTCGGCTGGGCGACCTTCTTTCGTGGCAACCTCGACTGCAAAAGGCTTTTGCCAATCAGCAAGCGTTCGATCTTTGGCGACGACAATCTGGTTCCGGCCTGATGCTTGACCGTGATAGATCACCGCCGGCCGACCGTCCTTGGTCAAGAATCCGGTACCGCTGAACATTCCATGCCCGGTAAAGGACGGCTGCAGCTTCGTGCTCTTCCACGTCCAATGAAGCATATCCGGACTCGTGACGTGAACGAAACTGAAGGAATTCCCGCCCCGCCATGGATGAGCCAGGATGTAGTGAAGATGATAGACCCCGTCGAGGCAGAATGCCGCGTTTGGATCACCAGGCATGCTCGCCGCACCGGGATGCATTAAATGGTAATGGAGTGCGAACTCGTCTGTCACATCAGGCTCCCTGGGCGGCGCGGTCATCAACCCACTGTCCACTCCATCAAGCACCAATCGGCCCGCCTCAATCCTCGCATTGCCGAGCAGTTCTGCCCCACGAAATGCGCCCATCGCGTCGTCCACGCTCTCGTTTTCAAAATGCCACCACGCTACCGGTGGTGGCTCGGAAAGTTGGTTAGGCTCTAGTTGTGCGACTTGCTCACGGGTGAGGGCCCTGTTGTAAATCCGTGCATCGTCAATCGAGCCTGCGTAGTAATCGCGATTTCCCAGATGGCGAGGTCCCATCACAATCACGCTCTCCCGACGAAATGTTTGCGGTTCTGGGATCGTGTGCTGTGAATAAAGCAGCCCATTGCGGAAGATCGTCACGTCGGTGCCGTCATAGACAACGGCGACTTGCACCTGAGTATCCGAATCTGCGGTCTCCTCCCGGACGCCCTCCTGGTCGCGACGCGAGCGTTTGAAAAGGTCGCTTCCCGCCATCCATTTCTGTGCCGCGAGTTCGGCAAAAACAATCCCGTCAAAATGACCGCGGCCGTCGTCGAGGGTAAGTACACCGCCGCCTCGCTGATTGAGATTCTGCGGTGTCGTCCAGACGACGAAGGTCTTATCACCCTTTAAGCCGGGAAATGCGCTGCCTGATTCCGATGGCATCTGTTGCGCTTCAGCATTTGGCACAGCAAGAACGTGGAGAAGAACAACTGGCACCACTGCGATCGCTTTCATCACGGGATGGTTTCCCTTTACATTCAGATTTGGCCGGAGCGATTCAGGCAAGCGCCGTATCGGTTCAGAAGACGCACTTAGACGAGCCTAGCCATGCATCATCTCGACATCAAGGACGAGGGTGTCGTGATCGGAATGGCCTGAGATCAACGTACCCGCCTAGGTCTCGTGACGATACCGAGGCCCGCGTCCTGCTTGTCCGTCATCGGCTCCGCTTGCCGAGGCTCTTTTTACTCCTGGTTATCCGATACGGCTCGCCTTGTTGATATTTCTTGAGTCGTTCCCGGGCTTCTTTTTTGGCTTCCTCTGGTGCGACTTCCACGGATTTCATCTGCCACTTGATCGCGGTTTCGTAGTCACCCGCTTCCGCATAGGCTGCCGCGAGCGTGCTCAGGTACACGTGATTCTGATAGTCGGTCAAATCGCACGCGCGGGTCGCAAGCTCCACCGCTTCTTCTTCGTCGCGAAATTGAGGGTCGGGAGCTCCTGCAAGAATTAACGCGATTTCGTTTAGGACTCCTGGCCGATCGGGGTTGAGCCGAACCGCCGCTCGATAGTCTTTCAACGCTTCGTCATATCTCCCCGAGCTCTTCCAAAAACTTCCGCGATTGATATAAGCAACTTCAAACTGAGGGTTAAGACGCACCGCTTCATCGAAATCCGCGTGGGCTTTTTGCGTTTCCTCTAGAGCATTCCATGCCACACCGCGATACGTGTACGCTGCCGCTGATTTTGGATCGAGTTGGATGGTGCGACTGAAATCGGCGATCGCACGCTCGAATTCCTTCATACCATTTAATGCCGAACCCCGAAAAAGGAACAGCTCGGGATCGGCGGGGACACGGTCGATCGCAAAACTGAAGTCCTTGATTGCATTTTCAAAATCGCCGGAGAAAAGCTCGGACAACCCACGTTGCACATGGGCGGCCAGGTCATTCGGGGTCAGGCGAAGGTATTCGGTCAGGTCAGCCACCGCTTCGGTGTATTGTTGCAGCGCGGAATAACATTGTGCCCGCTGCTGATAATTCATCGGCTTTTCGGGAGCCAGTCTGATGGCTTCTGTAAAGTCCTCAATCGCCTTTGGTAGGTCGTTTTTCCTGGTCCATGCTACTCCCCGGTTGGTGTATGCGTCTGCGTTCGGGCTCAGTTGAAGGGCTTTGGACAAATCTTCGATAGCGCTGTCAACCTTGTCTAATTCCATCAAGACCGACCCTCGCTTGAAGTAGAACTCAGGGTTCTTCGGCTGAAGCTCAATTACGACACTAAGATCTTCAATGACTTGCTCAAATTTACCCTGCTCATAAAGGATTCTCGTTCGGATCGCCCGCGCGGAATCATCTCCCAAACGCACCGCCTCGTCATAGTCCGATTTTGCTTTGAGGTCGTTACCTTTGCCTGCCCAGATCAACCCCCGTCGCGTGTAGGCGGAGGCAAGCTCAGGATCGACTTCGATTGCCTCGTCACATGACATCATCGCCTCATCCAGTTCGCCCTTAATTCCAAGCGCATAACATCGAAGGCTGAGAGTTTGTGGGTCTTTTCGTTCCATGCTGAGAATTCGGTCACAGTCCTTGAGAGCATTGTCAACCTCCTCAGCCTTGATCCACAAGAAGGCCCGGCGACGTATTGCCTCCATGTTATCCGGTTCAATTTGAAGTGCCCTGCCAAAGTCAGCAATGGCCATCGTAAGGTCACCCTTCATTTCGCGTACCTGTCCTCTGCCGACGAAGGCATCGACGCTTGGCTGCAACATGGCGGACTGCCCGAAATCGGCCAACGCGATATCCAATAATGCGTCCAACTTTTCCATCTCAACACCAGCTTGCGAGGACAGAAATTGCGCTGCCCATAATGTGACCTTCGCTTTGCCTAAAATTGCGTTAGCATCTTCTGGGCTTTTCTTGACGGCGGCGACGAAAAAGTCGTGTGCTTTTTCGAACGCGACCACGTCCCGGTCTCTTACCCAGCCTTTTAGCACTGGGTCTTCAATCAACCACCATTCACCCTGATTGCGAGAAACCTCCAGGACGTCACCAATCTTCTTGGTACCTATGACCGTTTTTCCGTCCATCACCTTGGCTGTCGCTGATATTACCACGACATGCTTGGAATCAGTTTCAGCTTCGCCCGCGTCGGGACGTTGTTGATCATCCCTGGCCAGTTCCTTTTTTTGCGATTCGTCGTTCGCGGACGATTCGGTGAATTTGATCCCTTCGGGTAATTCGAATAACTCGTCAGGGATGTCAATGTTTGCTTCCATGTCTCGATAAGCCATGCGCATGACTTCCGCTGTTTTTCCCCCCGTCTGAACGACACTAATTCCAAATCGAGGGAGTGACGTTTCTTTTGAGAGATAGAGAATTGTCATTTCAGCCGGAGCGTTAACGTCGTATTCGTAGATGTCGTATTCAACACCCTCAATCTCTTCGGATCCCGTTTTCATTCCGTGTGCTTTAATGGTTTCGATTTGCTTGATAAATCCAAGCGTTCCCAATCCACGTTGCAGCATCTCCTTCGTGCCAGTTTGATCGCCTTCACGATACGTGTAGATCGTTGGACCTCGCTGGATCGAAATGACTTTTAGGTCACCGAATCGAACTTCTGAGCGAAGATTGTTTCCCTTCGCCCAGATTTCTGAGGTTACTCCCTCGTACTCGCTCAACATCAGTATCATCGTGCCATGAAGCGTCTTCAGTTCCGTCTGACTCGCAATGGACTCAGAGTCTATTTGGCACGCAAGCATCAACAGCGGGATTAGTAGAATCTTGCTGGTACCCATCTAAGCTCTCCCCTGTGAGTTTCCAATCTGGAACGACCCGAAACCCATCATGCAAATTCTAAGCCGAAGGGCTGACCATTCGATTCAGTCCGTCGCAAGCCAGCTTCGAAATCACTTCCAAATCAGAGAATTCGTTCTGAATATCAGTCACTGCGATCCCGAGCTACTTTCTGTTTGGGGCCACAAACCTGAGTCCTGTGTCACTTCTCGATGAAATTGAAGTTAGACGCGTGCTGTGCATATACGCACCGAAGCGTGCCCGATCATTCGAGCTAGTCATCCCGGTCCCCTCGATCTGTTTTGGGTCGGACGCCTCCGCGCTTTCAATTCCAGGGGGTTGGGATTCGCTGCGTGGCTAAACTCGCGGCATGGTCGCGAAATTGATTAGCGTGATTGGAGAACAACCTTTTTAATAACCCACTCACCGCCGTACAGAGCACCAAAGAGAAAGCTGTACCGCAGTGCGGTAAACAGAATCCCCAGAATAGGTGGGAGTGCACGCCTTGTGTCTCTTCCTTGATCTGAAATCGCGCGATCCGCCTCTTCCGTGCGTTCTGAACCGTCGATCTTCCCATCGCGATTCAAATCAAAATAACGCGGTCTGCCACTTCAATCACATTGTGCACAGGTGCGTTACTTGAGCTCGGTCAACGCACGACACGGTGGCGCTGATCAAGTGACTCGTCTCGAGTCCACCGTAGTTTCAGCGAATGTAGCCTTGAACCCAGCCACGGGATCCCTGCGGCGGTATCTCATCAGCCACGTCGCTGCCGTCGGCCAACGCGAACGAAATAGCAAGTGGGAATTTCCCTTCAGGTGCACCACTGGTGTACGGACCCTCGCCCCAAAAGTCACCCAGTGCAATGATGTCAACGGCAACAACTTTGTTGTTCTCAGCTTTCACATCGCCCAGCATCTCCGCTTGATAACCTCGTTGGTTATCGTCCGTTTTCAAAAGAACAGCTCCGCGCAATTTGCCGTCGACGATCTTCATGTTGATATGGCGTATCTCTTCTTCCCGCCACATTGGTGGTTCACCGCGTGTGTTGTCGACCAGATGGAACCGTGCGATGCGTTTTTGAAGACTAACTGGCACATCGCCATGAGCCAGAGCCTGATGTTCCTCTTTTGAAATCCAGAGGTTGTCCCGTGAAATCGCTGTCTGGAAAATGCGACGCCATCGATTCGTTGTATCTTTGTAGCCGCCAAGCACTCTTGCTCGTACACGAACGACCAAACCGCCTTCGGGGGGACGCGGATTGTGCCGGATGTCACGGGTTGGATCAGAGACGGGCGCGACATCTCGTGGTTGAGGTGCATCCAACGCCTCTTTCATCAAGCGTCTGATCCGGTCCGCACCGCGATTGTTGTTGTACGAAAGAAGCTTGCCGCTGGCCGTCGCGATGTAGAGGCCTTGCGTGGTGCC
>JARFQX010000849.1 GCA_029287555.1 Rubripirellula sp.
TCGACGTGGCCCACGATTCGCATTCCCTCGCTTCCCAGCGAAAATTGGTAGTCAACACGGAAGTCGGTGATCGGTCGACCAGGACGAAAGTCCCAGACATCATGCCCGGTGGTGGTGATCCAGTTGGCTCCCTGCAGATGACATTGCTGGCAGATCGATTCCGCCAACTCGCGCGACAGCTTCTCCGGGTTGACGATCGTGTAGTCGTCAGCGTCGGCATGGGGATCATCCCGATACCGTTTGGCATGCAACTCGCCTGGCCCATGACATCGTTCGCAGCCGATGGTGGTTTCCAAAATCTCGAACTGATACGGATTGTGTTCCTTGGGGTCGATGCTGCCGACGTGGCAAAACGCGCATTCGGAGTCAATCTTGCGGTGGAAGGAGGGTTGAGCGGCACCTTCGAAGCCGGGTGACATGTCAATCGCGTTGGCCTCGGCGTACCAAGTCAGCGGCGATTGTCCGTAGAACTCGCCCTCGCGAAACAGATAACTCTTTGCGTGCGCGCCGGAACCAACCGTCAAATCGATCCGTTTCTCGGTCTCGGCGACGGTTTGACCACCCGAGTCCTTAATGATCTCGCGATGCACGAGACCGCCACCTTTTTCCTCGACCTCGTAGAGGTACCCCAGCACGGGATGTTGGTAATTATTCGGTGCGGTTTCGTCTTTCGGATCTGTCCTCGTGGTGGCAATGCTGTGCGTGGTTTCCAGGTAACTCGCATGTTGCTCGCGGTGGCAGCTGACACATTGCTGGGTACCGATGTACTTCACACCTGGTCGAGCATTTTCAAAGACGATCGATGTACCTTGCCCTCCGGCTAGCGGAAGCTGAACTAGCGAGATCATGCCGACAGCCCAGACCAGTAGAATCGCCGGTCGAGATGATCGACCGATCGTCAGCCACTGTCGGAGTGCCTTGCCGAAAGTCTTTTGCATAGAACCGATTGTAGCTGGTCAGCGCGGCGAACGAGTCGGTGGCGTAGACGATGCTCAGTGATCTTGTTTGGCGTCGCCGTGATGATGGTGGTGGTGGGCGGAAGCGGAAGAATCGGAAAACTTCACCGACGTCAGGGACAATTTGCGGAGTCGGGGTTCACCTTCGGTGATACGAACAAACTGATCGGCCGCCAGGTCCTGGAAGACTTGAGTTTGTCCCGTTGTCGGCCAGAAGACTTCCAGCTGGGCGACGCTTTCCGCTGCTCCGATGCCGATCTGCTGGCGAAGCGGATTTCCTCCAAAACTGCCACCGCTATTGACCCAGCGATAGATGGACCGCCGGGTAGCTCCATCATCGATCTCGACTCGGATGCGAGCACCGATGGCCGACCGGTTGGACTTGGTGCCAACCAGCTCGACGGAAATCCAGTGATTCCCGAATCCCGGATTCTCGAAAAGTGCGTCGCCATACACATCGCCTGCGTACCAGCCCCCGACTTCGAGAAAGATGTCCTGATCACCGTCGTTATCGAGATCGGCAAAGGCAACGCCGTGTCCTTTTTGCAGATGACCGAAGCCGCCGGCCGAGGTCACATCCTGAAATCGCTTTCCGCCGTCATTGCGAAACATCAGGTTGGGCACCAGTGCTTCGTACTCCGGATAGCCGGTGCCCAGGTAGAAGTCGAGATACCCGTCATTATCGAGATCGCCAAAGTTGCAACCCATCGGCTGGCTGACTTGCACGAGATTCCTCTCGGCACCCACTTCGCGAAACCCGCCGTGACCGTCGCCTTGGTAGAGGCAATCCAATTCCGACACCGGAGGCTTGCCTAAGAAGTCGGCAGCAACGTGCGCGACGTCCTGCCAGAAGCTGGCGACAAACAGATCGAGATGACCGTCATTGTTGTAGTCCCAAAACCAGAGCGGAAAACTGGCGGTCGGTTTGGTGACGCCAAGTTTGCCGGCCACTTCCTGGAAAGTCCCGTCACCCAGGTTTTGAAACAGCCGATTGTCACCATCCATGTTGGACACATAGAGATCGGGAAGGCGGTCGTTGTCGTAGTCGCCCCAGACGACACCTTTGGCGTAACCCTGGTCGTTCACCCCGGCCGCCGGCGCCACATCCACAAAGGTCCCGTTGCCCTGATTTTGAAACAGCTGATTGGGGTATTTTTCGTTCCCGACATAAAGATCGAGATCGCCATCATGATCGTAGTCGGCCCAGGATCCGGTTTGGGTGGGATAGTGGTCGTCACCAAGACCGGTATCGAACGTGACGTCGCGGAACTCGCCCCGACCGTTGTTGCGCAAAAGAGAGTTCGGATGCTGGCGCCCCGCTTCAGCCAGCCAACCGCCGCGCAGCACGAGCACATCGAGGTGACCGTCATTGTCGTAGTCCGCCTGGACCAGGTTGAGGCCTCCGCAAATGCCGGTCAGCCCCGCGGACTGCGTGCGATCGGAAAAGCTCCCGTCACCATCGTTATGGAAGTAGCGGAGTTGACCGCCAGGATGCCAGTTCGAAGCCATGATGTCGAGAAGTCCATCGTTGTCAAAGTCGTCGACAATCGTCCCGCCTGCCAAACTGAGCGTATCCAGGCCAAGATCGGGTGCCCGATCGTAGAAGCGATCGATGGTCGCCTCCGACTCAAAGGACTCGGGTGGAATCAGAAATTCCTTCGGCACCTCATCCGGATAGCCGCCAATGGTCATATAGGCGATGTTCAGCAGCCAACGCGTGGGCAAGTGATCCGGTTGTCGCTCGAGCACTCTGGCAAAGTACTCGATGGCCCTGGTGGATCCCTGCTTGCGGTCATGAACTCCCTTTCCGCGAATGGGCAGCAGACAACTATCGACCGTGTGACCCTCCACACAGTTTTGGATTTCCCCTAGCCGCAACCACGCGACACCGAGAGTGAACTCGATGCCGTTGAGCGCCACCGGCGGAAGCCGATCAGCAACAGGCAGTGCTAGTTCGCGGGCTGATTCCAGGCTCTCGATCCCCTCCGCGGTCATCCCCAGTTGAAACTCTCGCGTTCCGATCGTCTGCAACAACTGAATTCTTTGCGGTACCGCCTGAGCGGGCAGCGTTGCCAACCGACCGCGCAATGTATGTAACTCGGCGTCGCCCAAAAAGACGTTGTCGAACGGAACTCGCTCTTTGAGCTGCGCGAGCCTCTGGAGCATCCGCTGGTGCCCCTCACTTGACTCACGCGTTACCGCGGCTTCCAACTCGCCGCGGTCCGTTTCGGCTTTGCCGCATCCGATAATCATGCTGGCGAAGATGAACGAGATCATTGCCAGGAGCGAACGTGGCAGGAATGGCATGATTTTGCTA
>JARFQX010000890.1 GCA_029287555.1 Rubripirellula sp.
GGTCGGCTGCAACTCAATGCGTCGCCGACTCATTCTCGGTGTTGTACCAATGGAGGGGATAGGCTTCGCGCTGACCCTGTACCACCAAATATTGGGTGTTGGCTTTCAGCGTTCCGAGTTCATCGACCGAGCCGTCTTGCCAGATTACCTCCACGTCGGTGACCTCACCCGCCTTTCCGAGGCCCGCAATCAGGGTCCTTTCATTGCTGCAGAAATAACCGTCGCCTGAAAGTAACCACAAGGTTCTCGGGTTTCCGTCGACGTTGAAGCGGATCGTTGCTCCAATCGCGTCCCGGCTACATTGGGTGGCTGTGAGTTTAAAGGCGATCCGGTTGTTCCGGCCGAAGGTCTCGTTGATTAACAAGCCGATTTGCTCGCGAGTGTGGGTGACCACGACATCGTCGCGTCCGTCCAGATTGACGTCGGTTGTCCACAATGCCCGACCCACGTGATCGTTGCGGAAGTAATCTCCCCAAGGATCGTCATCCAATAGGGCGAAGGTTCCGTCAGCTGTTCGTCGAAAAACCTGAAACGGTTGCTCGTAGCGGTCTGCTCCCGGTTCCGAGAACTGACCAATGTTCCCGTTGGTCACGACAATTTCGTCGATGCCGTCGCTATCCAAGTCGACCGCCTGCGCCCCGAAGCCAACGAGTGGTAGGGTCGGTTCAATCAGATTCAACTTAGCGGTCCCATCGATCCATACACCAGGCGAGACCTGTTCGTAGAAGATGTTGTATTCGCGACCGAAACCGGTGACATAGAGGTCCAGATCACCATCGAGGTCAAAATCGCTAGCCGCGATCCCCATGGACGCTTGAGCGCGCGAGCTTCCGTCGACGGCGACTCCTCGCGCCGGTGCACTGTCAATCAACTCGGTCTGCGTATCATCGGTGGGGGAAAAGTAAAAGTTCCTTGTCATATCATTGGCAATGAAGATACCAAGTTGGCGATTATCCAGAACGCCCGTCAAAATCCCCAGGCCTCTCGCCGCAGCCGGCTGTCCCACCCAAGTCTCGGTCATGTCGACGAGTCGCTGATCGGCAGTGCCTGCGAAGAACCGATCAAATTCACCAGGAAAAGTCATTGGGTGGCAGGGGCCCGGCTCGCCTTGCTTGTTGGGGCATGCCTGATCCAGATGCGGGACGGTTTCGCAATAACGGGTCACAATCAGGTCGGCGATCGCGTCCCCGTTGATATCGGCAAAGGCAGCTGACGTCGACCATCGGTCGGGCATGGTGTCTTGCAGTTGATCGGTGCAATCGGTGAAGGTGCCATCTCCGTTGTTTCGCAGCAGCCGGTTCAATCCGAGATTGGCAACGAAAAGATCTGGATAACCATCCTCGTTAAAATCGCCAACGGCGACACCCTGTCCGTACCCCGTGTCGTTCACGCCCACCGTTTCGCTGACTCGGTGAAAACTGTCGCCAACGTTTCGCATCAGTTCGTTGGGTTGCGAATCCGTTTCCAACATCGTTCCCCCCGCGTTGATTACGACCAAATCGGGTAAACCATCCAGGTCATAATCGATCGCACCTCCTCCCGCGCCCGTCGAGCGGATGAGAGGCGCCAGACGCGGGTCGCTGGGATCGTTCCCGTCCCCGATCGTTTTCAGGCCCCACCGATCACTTTGCTCGGTCATGCGAATGTGGTCGTGCGAAGCGACCGAAGGGATCACAAGATTATTCGCAGGGACCTCCGCGTCGGATTCGATTCGCGGCGAAGGCAGAAAGGAGAAGTCGATGGTCAGAGCCGGCGTCGCTCGCGCGAACCAACTGGGGTCGCGGCGCAGCTTGGTAACGATCTCCTCGCGCAAGCGGGCAAGTCCACTGTCAGGATCTTGATCAAGACTCATCGCCAACGCCGACCACGCCTCTGCCTCCCAGGTACGCCCTGCCGCCAGCAACTTCCTCGCAAGTTGTGCTGCGGCCGTCTGACTCTCGGGCGAATTCCCTGTAAAGTCGTTGAAGGAATCGCGGACGGTCAGCAAGTTGTCGACGTGATCGGTGATCGCTTGCAGTAGCGTCTCCGAGACTCGGCTTGCGTACGGGGAATCACCTGTCTGCAGTCTTTGAGCAGCCAGACGCAGTCGATCCCAGGCAAGACTGCGGTTGGGGTCACGTTGTGTTGCTTCCCAAAAAGCTCGCACAGCCGAGGCCGAGTCTTGGCGCGTCATTGCGTAGTCGCCGAGTGTTAACCAGTAGTCGGCGAACTCGTTGCACTTGCGCGGCGCCTGCTCCAACCATTCAGGCAACTCCGACCAACGCCCGCTGTGAGCCAACACCTGGCCGTACATGGCGTGGGCGGGGGCGAAGTCTGGATGATGTTGCAGGATTTCCTGCAAAACTTGAGCCGCTCCCGAGAGATTCTGCCGGTAGAGAAACAGAAAAGCTTCAGCTAGTCGAGGACGATGGTCGTCTGGATTGAGCTCTTGCAGCCTATCGGCCGTGTTCTCTGATAAACGACGGGAGGACGTCTCGGTGGTGGAGACCAGTAACGCCAAGTTGAAGTGTCGATGTTCAATCAGTTTCTGCAAGTGCACGGCGATCTTCTCGGTGCGCTGCACTTCATTCCAGAATCCAACCAGCAGCTGGCGGTGCTCGTCTCGATCGGGATATAGCTGCAGCGATGCTTCTAACAACTCGATCGCTGGATAGATTTCTCCCACCTGGGTCAGGCCACGGATCGCCAGGTCGACCCGTGATGCTGGTTCATAGTTGGCCAGCCGGGCGGCGTCGGCCAGCATGAATGCCGCTTCTCGCTTGCGATCACGAAAGGCGGCGATTTTTGCGGCTTGAGTGATTAAATCTGGATCGTCGGGCCTCTCGATTAACGCCTCGTTCGAATACTCTTCCGCCAGTACCCATTCGCGAGCCTCCATGGCCTGCTCCATGAGCTCCGCGGCGTTCCGCTGCTGCGTTTCCGCTTGCGGCACCTGACCCGAACGACCGCAACCTGCCAACACCAGAACCCATCCGAGCAACAAGGCGACCAACCCGCATTGGACTGGCTTACGAGCTCTACCAAAAGGGAAGGATGCAATCAGGATAGCTGATCTACCCGGCAGAGGGGGTTTCATGTTCGTCAACGTCGAATTCTTGAATTAAGGAAGAAAAAACACCCGTGAAATGTGGTATTGACTGTTCGAATATGATTAAATTAGGTCGCGCTCGTCCTACGTTTGGACTGTGTTGCGGGAGCAAGTCTGCGGCATAAGTCCGCCATCGCGTCGATGGCATGCATTGATTGACGAGCGTTTTTTTCTGAATTCATTTTTTCTGGAGGAACTCTATGTCGTTACGACGGAATGCGTCCAGCGGTTTCACCTTGGTGGAATTGCTGGTCGTGATCGCCATCATTGGCGTTCTCGTAGGCTTGTTGTTGCCGGCTGTTCAAGCCGCTCGCGAAGCCGCCCGTCGCATGAGTTGTAGTAACAACTTCAAGCAGATTGGCTTGGCGATGCACAACTACCACTCGGCGTACAAGCAACTGCCCCGCCAAAACGGTGGGACTGGACTCGGTATTCTCGATGGTAACACCTCTTGGTGGCAAGGTTCGACAACGACGAACAACGAGGAACTTAGTGCGTTCGTCGGGTTGACGCCGTTTCTGGAACAACAGGCCCTTTGGGAGAACATCTCGTCTCCCGGAACGAGGACCGTCCAGTGGAACAACAGCAACGCTTTGCCGCGCGCCGCGGGAACGCTGGGTAGCTGGACCTCAATGGGACCCAACCCGCGTCTTGACCGCCAAGGTGGCGAGTCACGACGTTTTCCGCCGTGGTCGACTGAAATCCCGACCTTGCGTTGCCCAAGTGACCCGGGATCAGGACTGCCGGGTGGCGGCCGAAACAACTATGCGGTCTGCTTGGGAGACTCGTGGACCCAGGTTTGGGATCACGGTCCCAAAGAAGCGAATTTGAATCCGGCGCCGAATAACTGGCGGCCCGAATGGTTCAACGCGTCAGACCGTGGGGTCTTCTCTCGAAAGCGAGACACCAAGTTTCGAGATATCCTTGACGGTTTGTCCAACACGATTGCGGCGGGTGAAATTGTCTCCGATCTCGGCGACCGCGACAAACGGAGCGCTCTAGCGGCGGTTATCGCGAGCTGGGTTGTTGAAGCCAATCCGTTGGAGTGCGTCGAACGCGGCTACGTTAGTGCCGAGACTCCTCAGTTCTGGTGTGATACGGGAGAAAACAATTGCACGCCGACCGGTCGATACATGGACGGTCAGGCAGGACGTGGCATGAACTGGGCGTGGGCTGCGATGACCATGACCGGGATGCACACCATCCGTCCGCCCAACTCGGAAATGTGCGAGGCGCACTGGTACGACAATGTCGGCACCTGCCCGCCCAGTAGCCGGCATCAAGGCGGCTGCCACATTTTGATGGCCGACGGCGGTGTTGTCTTCATGACCGACTCCGTTGAAGCGGGTGATCAAAAATCGCCGGTCATTGGCGCCAATATGAACGGTCAGCCTCCCTACAGGAAAGGTAAGAAAAGCCCTTACGGTCTATGGGGAGCACTCGGTAGCCGAGCTGGTAAAGAAACGATCGAAGAACAGTTGAATCAATAGAAGAACTATTCTTCGATAGGCTTAGTAGAAACCTCGTCCGCTTCGTCGGGCGAGGTTTTTTTGTAAGAGAGGTCACCTGGAGGTTATGCAGTCCGAAGCGGAAGACGCGGGGATTCGACGTGGGGATTCCAACGAGTAGGCCGGATCAAGGAGCGCAGCGACGCTGATCCGGCATTGGTTCTCGCTCCACATCGAATCAGAGCTCCATGCCGGATCGGCGCTTCGCTTGATTCGGCCTACCTCAAAATGCCAAGATGCAAGACGTTTAGATCTCGCTTGTCCCGCGCTGTAAGGCTGAAAGCGACCGGGATGCCCACTACAAGTGTGAGGATCAAAAATTGAATCGTGTTTGGATTTTGCTTTTCGCTGGATTGCTCGCGATCGTGATCGCGATGAATGCTTTGCAATCTCGGGATGCCAAGCGACGAGATTCCGAGCGAATTGAACCGAAGGCTTTACTTTCCACGGATCCAACACGGTTCTTGACCACGGTTGAGTTCACTCCGGCCGAACCGACGTATGTGGGGCGCGAAGTCTGCCGTGAATGCCATGCCGAAAATTTCCGACTGCATGGCAATCACGGCCACAAGTCAACCTTCACCACGACGGACGACCCGGAAATCATCGAGATGTTTGCTGGCAAGTCCTATGATGCCGGCGAACCTTACGGGACCTATACCTATCACGCGGACGAAGAAGGGCTGTTCGCGCGGATTCCAGAGAAGTTTGGCGACCAGCCGTTTCGACTGAACTACGCCCTCGGTTCGGCCGACGGTGCGGTCACGTTGCTCTCCCTGATGCCTGATGCAGAGCTGGGAACTGTCGCGATCGAGCATCGCGCCTCCTGGTTTAGCGACACCGGCGAACTTCGACCCACGCCGCTCGAGAATACCGGCCCGCCGAAGACGCCCGCGGATTTTTTTGGGCTTCGACACGAAGGCGAAGTGATGCACAAGTGCGTCTATTGTCACACGACTCGCGGTCGAATTGTTGACCAAAAAATTGTCGACCTCGTTCCCAACGTCAACTGCGAAAAATGCCACGGTCCAGCCAGCGAGCATGTCCGGCAGGCGCGAGCCATGCGCGTGCCTCCTAAGTTCTCGGTGGGAAGAGACGATTGGGATACGGAGTCCGAAATTCAACTGTGTGGTGATTGCCATCGCCTGCCGGTGACCGTGTCGCGGACCAAGTTGCGCGAGTATCCGGATGAGCTGAGCCGATTTCAGCCGGTTGGTTTACTGCGAAGCAAGTGCTTTGTCGAATCAGAAGGGAAACTGAAGTGCAGCACTTGCCACAATCCCCACGAGACGGTCACGGCGGTACCAAAAGAAAAGCATCTGCAAAACTGCATCGATTGCCACCTCGAGGATTCACCACAGCATGTTGCCTGCCCCGTGTCTCCTCGGGAAGGTTGCATTGACTGTCATATGCCCGCCATCGAATTGGCTGGGTTGAGCGTTAGCTTTCACGATCACTGGATTCGCGTCCACCAAGAAGAGTGAAACAGATGATCTGGTCACGGTTGCGGCGGTTTTTCGTCCGATGCAGTCTCCTCCGCGCAGGCTGCAAGTCGATCCGCTCCGTAGGATGCAATCTAAACGGCCTTGTGATCGTGATCACGTTGCCGCTGGTTGGCTGCGGCCGTGACCTCGATGTGCCGGTCCCGCCGTCGCAAGCGCGGAAGCCACAGGAAACGGATGGCAAAGAAGCAGACGGCAAAATAGTCTCGGCAGACATTCAAGAACCGAGTTCGCCGCCTGTGGATCCCTTGAAATTGCAGGATGATGCAATCGATGCGCTCGACTCAGGTGACCTGGATGCTGCTTTTCGGTCGGTTCGAGCACTCAAGTCAGTCGCGCCGGACGATCCGGAGGTCATCTTCCTGATGGCCCGTGTGTTGGCAGAGCGGAATCGCTTTGCC
>JARFQX010000904.1 GCA_029287555.1 Rubripirellula sp.
TTCGTCGTCGTTCAGGACGCGGCCCACATTCTGTTGACGTTTGACGGGGAACCTCGCAGCTTTTTGCAGACCCCCGGAGCCATGGATGTTGGGGTCGAGGTGCACTCGATGAGCAAGGGCTACGACATGATCGGTTGGCGAATGGGCTTCGTCTGCGGTCACCCTCGAATCGTTTCCGCCTTTGCGGATGTTAAGGACAACAGTGATAGTGGCCAGTTCATCGCCACTCAAAAGGCGGCCGCCGCGGCGCTCGATGATGAATCGATCCCGCAACGGATCAACTCCAAGTATCGTCGACGTCTAGAGAAACTGGTGGCAACCCTCAAAGAATCCGGCTTCCACTGTGAGGTGCCCGGCGGTACCTATTTCCTCTACGCCAAGTCCCCGTCCGGCACAGCGGGCGGGTTGAAATTTGGAGCCGCCGAGGATGCCACGCGCTATCTGATCGAAGAGTTGGGTATCGTGACCGTGCCCTGGGACGACGCAGGTGCCTACCTGCGTTTCAGCGTCACCTACGTCGCCGAGACCGAAGCCGACGAAAATGCGTTGATGGATGAAACTCGCAAGCGTTTGGCCGAGGCGCAGTTGACTTGGTGACTGACTTGGTGACGCCTGTCAATCGCCGATCGCCCGGACAATCGTTGCGCGGGGAGGCGGTTTTCATCGATGGGCGCAGCAAGAAGGCCACTCAACCGAGTCGCTCGGTATGTGAGTGGCCTGAAGAGCACTTCGCGCGAATCGGGTCCTAATCGACCGTCTTGACCAACTTGACGAGCCGACTCTTGGTGCGTGCAGCCGCATTTGGGTGGATCAACCGATGGCTGGCCGCCTTGTCGATCGACTTCTGAGCGATCCGGAACTCGGACTGTGCTTTCGAGGCGTCCCCTGCCTTGACCGCCTCTCGGACACGCCGGATCTGAGTTCGGAGGCTGCTGCGAGCGGACCGATTGCGGAGTCGTCGTGTTTCGTTCTGGCGGAGTCGCTTCTTGGCGCTGGCGGTATTTGGCATGGGGATGGAGTCGTCAAAGACGTCAAAATGGGTCGAAAACCGGTTGAAATGGAGGTCGAATTTTTTCTTGGTCGCGTAGTATGGCGACCTCTCTGCCCGCTGTCCAGAGTCAATGGATCCCGCGCACAATGCAGTCATGGAAGGACGAGTCTATCTGATCGGTGCGGGTCCGGGTGATCCGGGATTGTTGACCCTTCGCGGTGCCGAGCTGCTCTCGCGAGCAGACGTGGTGCTCTATGACGGTTTGACCAATCCCGAATTGCTGCGGCATGCCACCAAAGCCGAACAGATCTGCGTCGGGAAGCACGGCCAGCGCCGGATTTGGCAGCAAGAAGAGGTGATCGAAGAGATTCTCCGTCATGCGCGGATGGGGAAAGTGGTCGCCCGGCTCAAAGGGGGGGATCCGGCCGTCTTCGCCAGGACAGCCGAGGAGGTAGAAGCGATCCAGCACGCGGGCATTCCTTTTGAAATTGTGCCCGGGATCACCGCAGCACTGGCGGCCGGTTCGTACGCCGGGATTCCCGTGACTCATCGCGGACTGGCCTCGGCGGTCGCCTTGGTGACCGGTCACGAAGAGCCGGGCAAATCGGAATCCTCACTCGATTGGAATGCCTTGGCCCGTTTTCCCGGCACCCTCGTCGTTTACATGGGGGTCACGACGGCTAAGAGCTGGTCCCGACTGTTGATCGAGGGGGGCAAGTCGCCGCGGACACCCACCGCGATCGTCCGGCGATGCAGCCTACCCGACCAACGAACAATTCATTGCCAGCTACGGGATATTGCCGATCAGCTCACACCCGCGACGAAGCTCCGACCTCCCGTGATCGTGATCATTGGTGAGGTATCGCGTTTGGGCCAGACGATGAGCTGGCTCTCATGTCGTCCCCTGTTCGGGCAAACGGTACTGGTGACGCGTCCGGCCGAGCAGGTCGAAGCGTTGGCCTCGCCGCTTCGCGATCTCGGGGCACGGGTCGTGGTTCAACCGGCCATTGAGATTGGGCCGCCCGCAGATTGGGCCGCGGTGGATGACTGCATCGAGTCAATCAAGTCTTATGACTTTGTGGTTTTTTGCAGCCGCAACGGCGTGCACCATTTTCTCGGTCGAATGTGGCAAACCGGCCACGATTTGAGGACGATCGGAGAAGCATCAATCGCGGCGGTGGGAACCAAGACCGCCGAGGCACTTGGCGAGTTCTTGATTCTCCCCGACATTGTGCCATCGGAGTTCCATGCTGAATCCCTCGCTCAGGAACTGTCGGATAAGGCTCGGGGGAAACGGGTCTTGATTATTCGTGCAAGCCGTGGACGCGATGTGCTTTCCAAAACGCTCGACGACGCGGGAGCGGAAGTTCACGAGGTGGTCGCTTACCAGCACAACGATGTGCACGATGTCGACCCGAACATCGAAAAGATGGCTCGGGCCGGCGAGATCGATTGGATCACGATCACGAGCGGTGAATCCGCCAAGAATTTGCACCGCCTGTTCGGCGACGCGATGCATCAAATGAAGATTGCCAGCATTAGTCCCATCACCTCGGAGACCGTTCGGCAACTTGGTCTGGCGGTTGCTGCCGAGGCGGATCCGCACACCATGGCCGGGCTGATCGATTCCATCACGAGAGCAGACTCATGATTCCCAAATCTTATCAACGAATGCAGCAGGCGTACCCCGATTTGATGAAGGCCTACGAGGCATTCGGTCAAGCGGCTCGAGAATCCGGGCCGCTTTCGGCGCGGGAGGTCGCCCTGGTAAAACTCGCCGTATCGATCGGTGCCGGACTCGAAGGCGCGGCCCACTCCCACTGTCGCAAGGCGCTCGAGGTGGATTGCTCGGCCGATGACCTTCGGCACGTCGCACTCCTTTCCGCACCGAAGATTGGTTTCCCAACCATGATGCGTGCCAAGTCGTGGGTCGAAGATGTCCTAGAAAATCGCGATTCCTGATGCCGTCGATGCGGAAACACGTCTCCTTGGCGTGGTACTTTGCGGCGGCCGATCGTCGCGAATGGGACGGGACAAAGCGGTTTTGGCTCACCCCGCCGGAGTCACATTCCTGCAACATTCGATAGATCGGCTGCGCGCCGTCTGCGACGACGTCTGCATCTCCAGTGCATCGAAACGAGCGGGCGAAGAGAAGCTCGGAGTTGTTCGCGTTCTAGATCCGGTCGCGCATCGGGGACCAATCGTGGGTGTAGCAGCCAGCCTTCGGTACGCCCACGAACGCGGCTATGCCGCTTGCCTCTTCACGCCAGTGGACATGCCCGATGTGACGGCTGAAGAGCTCGTTCAGATTCGTGATCGTTGGCGGCTTGATTCAAGGCAACTCGTCTGCACCTGCGATGCAGGAACGGGCCAGATCGATCCACTCATCGGAATCTATCCCGTTCACCTCGCCGACCGGATCTCGAAAGCAGCCGCATCGGAGGACCGCAGCTTACGCCGATTCATTCAGCGCAACCAAGCGACGCGAATCGGTTTGGCAACGCGATCCTTGAGG
>JARFQX010000950.1 GCA_029287555.1 Rubripirellula sp.
CGTGACGGGGTTCGTCGGCGAAGAGCGAAGTCGGGGCAAGTAAGCACCCGATTAGCAAAACGATCCGAAACCACATGCGGCTACCTTCTATTCAAAACGGAACGGACTCCGGCACATTGAATCATAGGAGGGGATCCGCCAGTTTCGTAGCAGAAAACTAGCTTGAGAGGAACAAACGCTTGGAATAGAGCGGGACTCGGACCAGCAGCGTGGTTTGATCGTCTTCGCTTTCAACGCCGTTGCCGGGATCGCTGTCACGATCCGCTTGATCGTGGGCGATCACTTCAATCGGCACGAACTTGGTGCCTCGCGTCTCGGCGCGGGCCGTGATGGTCAACTCGACAGTCTCGCCAACACCTAGGTTGCCGATGTTCCAGACACCATTGATGAAGGTGCCTCTGCCCGGCCGAGACGAAATCACGGTCACGTCGCCTGGGATGACAACTCGCGCTTGAACTCCGGTTGCTGCCTCCGGGCCATCGTTGCTAACGCGGAAGCTCATGACGAAAGATTCACGTAAGTTGGGGGCTTCGTCATCGACCGAAGCCGAGACTGAAACGTCGATCAACTTTGGTGTAACCATGACGTCCGCAAAGTCGTCTTCGGTTGGATCTCCGTTGTCCGGAGTGCTATCGGGATCAAACTGGTCCGACGCGATGATCTCGGCCTCATTGATCACGGGGACCTTGGAGTCCAATTCGCCGATGATCTGTAGCGACTGGGCCGAACCGGTCCGGACTTCGGGCATCGCCCACACGCCGGAGGCCGGATCGTAGCCGCCGGCGGTGACCGACGAACGGACGAAGCGGATTCCATCGGGCAAGATGTCGCGAACCGCGACATTGGTCGCGTTGTTGGGGCCCTTGTTTGACACCACCAGCGTAAAGATCAACTCCTCGTCCTGATCGGGTGACGCGTTGTTGACCGATTTGGTCAATTCGAGGTCGGCGTTGGTGGGAGTGACGGTTGCAAAGCCAATGTCGTCCTCGTCGGGATCACCGTTGCCGGGCGTGGAGTCAACATCTGGTTGGCGGGCATGGGTGATTTCGGCAACGTTCATCTTCGGCGCTGGAGTATCGACGCGAGCGTCGATCTCGAGGCGCGGGTTCAATCCGATTTCGACACTACCGACATTCCAAATCCCCGTCGCCGGGTCGAAGACGCCCTGGCTCGCGTTGATACCGGTGATGGTCAATCCGTCGGGCATCTGATCGGTCACCTCGACCTCGGTCGCCACCGACGGGCCGGCGTTGGCAACCACGATCGAGTAGCGAACCGTGTCACCGACATTCGGCGTAGGATCATCGACGAGTTTCGCCAGTGCCAGATCTACCAGCTCGGGGATAAACGACACACTGTCCTGATCGTCTTCGTCGGGATCATTATTCCCAGGCGTGCTGTCGGGATCGAATTCGCTCGATTCGATGATCTCAGCCGTATTCGTTCGTTCGCCGACGATATCGACGCGGGCAACAATCTCCAGCGTTTCGATCTTGCCCACGACCATCGTTGGGATCGTCCACCGTCCTGTCAACGCGTCGTAACTGCCGACCGTGGCGGTGGAGGAGATGAAGGTCATTCCTGGTGGAATCTCATCCCGAACGATTACATTTCTCGCATTATCCTCACCGGAGTTTGCAACTTGCACGGTGAAGGTGACATTGGATCCAACTCCTGGGCGATCGTCGTCGATGGACTTCATCAGCGACAAATCCGCGTTGGCGGTAACGACGCTTAC
This sequence comes from Rubripirellula sp., assembly GCA_029287555.1. Lineage (GTDB taxonomy): Bacteria > Planctomycetota > Planctomycetia > Pirellulales > Pirellulaceae > Rubripirellula. The sequence continues at coordinate 1,739 of JARFQX010000950.1, forward strand.
CGACGTCTGATCGTCTTCGTCGGGATCGTTGTTGCCCGGCGTGCTGTCAGAATCGAATTGGTCCGCCGCCATGACCTCGGCGACATTAATCGGTTCGCCAGGGACGTCGACCGTGGTCCGCAAGGTCAATGTTGCCGACGACTCGGCCGCCAAAGAGTCGACCGACCAGGTGCTAGTGACCGAGTCGAAACGGCCAACCGATGGGGTCGCCGAGACGAAGGTAATCCCCTCGGGCAATCGATCTTCCACCACGATGCCCGTTGCGCGGTCGGGACCTTCGTTCCGCAGGAGCAACGTGTAGACTAATTCGCCGCCGACGCTGGGGCGGAGCGGGTTGGCCGCTTTGTCGAGGGCCAAGTCGATCACCGGCGGATCAATCGTCGCTGAATCCTGGTCATCCTCGTTGGGGTCGTTGTTGCCTGGCGTGGAATTCGGGTCGGCTTGATCGACCGCGATCACCTCGGCCGTGTTCGTCGTCAGGCCGATCGTGTCGACGGTTGCGACGAGCTGCAGGCTCGCCCCGGAACGGTTGGCAAGCTCGTCGATCGACCAAAGACCGGTCTGGGAATCGTAGGTGCCGGTGCTGGGTGTGGATGAGACGAACGAGACACCTTGTGGCAATTGATCGCGGACGCTGATGTTCGTTGCCGGATCGGGGCCGTCGTTTCGAAGGTCGATCGTAAAGGTCACCTGCTCACCAACGTTCGGGCGATCATTGCTGGCCGTTTTGGTCAGCGACAGATCAGCAACCTGGGTGATCACCGGCGCGGAGTCCTGGTCATCCTCCTCGGGAACACCATTGTCGGGGGTTGAGTCGACGTCGGGTTGATCCGCCGTGATCACCTCGGCGATGTTTTCAACCGAGAGGATCTCGTCGACGAAGGCAAATAGGTCGAGCGTTGCGAATCCATCAGCCGCAATCGAACCGATGTTCCAAATGCCGTCGGTGGCGTTGTATCCGCCTTGGCTAGCGTCGCTCGAGCGGAACACCAAGCCTTCGGGAATCAAGTCACGCACCGACACGCCCGTCGCGTTCGACGGGCCCTGATTGTCCACGCGAATCGTGAATTGAATTTCGTCGCCGACATTGGGACGCTCGTTGTCGACGACCTTGTCGAGTTCCAAGTCAATCAATTGACCTTCGACGTCGACGCTGTCCTGGTCATCCTCATCCGGGTTGTTATTGCCAGGTGTCGAATCGGGATCCAGTTGATCGGAGGTTTGGACCTGTGCCGTATTGGTCACCAGATCAGCGGTCTCGGAGGACGCCACCAAGGTCAAGGTCGCGGTGTCATTGACCGCCAGATTTCCGAGGTCCCAGATACCGGTATTGCGATCGTAAGTACCGACCTCGGGCGAGGCGGAAACGAAATCGAGCGCGGGGGCCGGAAGCTGGTCAAGCACCGTCACGCCAGTCGCCGGATCGGGACCGGCATTGGAAACCACGATCGTGAAGGTCACGTTTTCGCCGACGTTCGGCGTGGGATCGTCGACCGTCTTGGTGAGTGACAAGTCGGCCACCGCGGGGACAAAGGTGACCGAATCATCATCGTCTTCATTCGCCGGGCCATTGCCGGGGGTGCTGTCAGGATCGAACTGGTCCGCGGCAAAGACTTCGGCAAAGTTGGTCGTCTCGACGGTCGCGGTAACGCTCGCATCGATGAACAGCGTGACGGTGGCGTTGGCCGGAATCGTCCCGATGTTCCAGAAACCGTCGTTGGGGTTGTAGTTACCGTTAGCGGTCGACGAGGAAACGAAGTCGACCCCGTCCGGAAGATTGTCCGAGACAACGACACCCGTCGCCTGATCGGGGCCGTCGTTGTTGACCGTCAGCGTGTAGCGAATCACCTCGCCAACAATCGGCCGTTCAATGTCGATCTGCTTCTCCAGCGACAAGTCGGCCACCGGGGGCGTGACGATCGCCGAGTCTTGGTCGTCCTCGTCTTCGACGCCATTGCCGGGAGTGCTGTTGGGATCGAATTGATCCGAGGCGGTGACCTCGGCCGTGTTGGTTTTCGAGCCCGGATCTTCGACACGGCCGACAATCTGCAACGTCGCACGCCCACCGGAGGCTACCGAACCGACCGTCCAGAGTCCGCTGTTTGAATCGTACGTTCCCTGCGAGGGCGTCGAAGAGATAAACGAGATGCCGCTTGGCAGGCGGTCGACCACCGCCACGCCCGTTGCCTCGTCGGGACCGGCATTCTGCAGCGTCAGGTTGAAGGTGACGTCGTCACCCACATTCGCCGACGCGTTGTCGACGTCCTTGGTCAACGACAGGTCGGCGATCTGCGGAATCACCACGACGCTGTCCTGGTCATCCTCGTCGGGATCGTTGTTACCCGGCGTGCTGTCGACGTCCACCGGCATCGCCTCGATCACCTCGGCAGTGTTGATCACTTGCATCGATCCATCGACTCGGGCGCGAATCGTCAGCACGGTGTCGGTGTTGGCTGCCATCGTGCCAATCGACCACAGGCCTGTGGACGCGTTGTAGCTGCCGAGCGTTGCGTTGGACGAAACGAAGGTCAAACCATCGGGCAATTCGTCTTCGACAACGACTCCCATTGCCGTGCTGGGACCCGCGTTGGAAACCGTGACCTGAAACTCGATCGTATCGCCAACATTGGGACGTCGCTCATCAACGTCCTTGTCGAGCGATAGATCGATCTGCATCGCGCCAATCATGATCGAGTCTTGATCGTCTTCGTTTGGATCACCGTTCCCCGGTGTTGAATCGGCGTCTGGTTGGTCGGCGGCGATCACTTCCGCCGTGTTCGTCAAGACATCGGTGACGGTGGGAACGACATCGATCGTCAGGATCGCGGCGCCGCCGGCCGAAATCGAACCGACATTCCAGATACC
>JARFQX010001046.1 GCA_029287555.1 Rubripirellula sp.
AAGGAGTGTTCGATAGATGAGAGTGTCACGATTCGCTCGACTCATTGCGTGGCTTGCATGGACCACCACGTTTGCCGGCTGTGCTCATCAGTATGGGCACATTCTAGCCAAGAACGATAAGGATTTGGTGGGCAGCCATTCCGCCGGCGCGGCGACCTGGAATCCGCTCGTGGACGAGGCGGTGGCAAAACTGCTGGGGAGCTGTCCACCGGCGGTTCAGGAAGTCGCCTTCGAAGGGGTGGAGTACCCAATCGACGGTGCCGTTCCAATCGGGTCGGCGCTGGCCACCGGTCCCGCCAATGTCTGTTTCGTGGGAATTGAAAATAAGAGCGCCGAAGAGCTTGGTGACTTCAAGGACCAGTTGTACGAACGGATCGATGCGAAGCTTAACTCGACCGAGACATTCCGAGGGATCAGTCGTCGGATGGTCGATGCGGCGTTGCTGGAAACGCGGCTCCGTCCCGATTCGTTGTTCCTGCCCAATAACCGATCGTTGTTCGCCGCAGCGCTGGGGCGTCAAGGGACGCCGGTCGACTACCTGCTCTACGCGACCGTCACCAGTGGAACGACGGACCGAAACAAGAGCAGTCAGCGCGACTACCTGCTAACGCTCGAGTTGGTCAACTTGCATACGGGCCAAGCCGTGAAGCAATCGGCGGAGATTCGCAAGGGGTATAGCAAGACGCGAGCCGGGAAATGGTGGAACTACGGATGGTTCGACCAAGCGGACGGCTGAGCGAAGCGTCCGACGTTAAGTCGCGTTTGCTTTGGATTAGGCTGTTGATCGTGCTCGCGTTACCCGCGCTGGGTGGATGTGCGCAATCCCTGCGCAACATCAACGCGGCTCGCGACGCGTTTGCGGTTGGCGATCTGGCAAGGGCGAGCGAAACGCTTCGCGACGTGTCGGAGGGGCGGTCGCGATTCGCTGATGCGGCCTCGCTCGATCTGGCCATGGTCGAGTTGGCCGCGGGGGATGCACCAGCGGCCGAGAAGCGATTGCGGGAGCTTCGTGACCGTTTCGACCATCTCCCCGAAATCGCTCCGGTTCGCGAGGCCGCAGCGGTCGCCACCGACGACACGGCACGGCTGTTTCGACCGGCTGGGTACGAAGAGGTGATGATCCGGGCGATGTTGGCGATCTGTTCCCTGGCACACGATCAATTCGATGCCGAGAGTTACACGTTGCAGGCAATGTCGAAGCAAGCCGAGCTCGCGCGCCGTGCCGAAGAGCGAGGCATCAGCCTGGAGAGTAGCGCCTTTCAGCCGATCGCACTGGCACCCTACCTGCGTGGTGTTCTCCGTGAGGCGACCCATCGGGATTATGACGATGCCGCTCGGGCCTATCAGTTGGTCAGCGCCGTGCAACCACAGTTTGCTCCTGCCCAGGAGGACATTCGTCGCGCCAGCGTCGGCACCCACAGCGCTCCCGGTCACGGGGTGCTCTACGTGATTGCCTGTGTTGGCAGAGGGCCGGTCTTACAAGAAGCCTGCCTGCCAACGACGACCATGTCACTGCAAATCGCATCGGTCGTCCTCAACGCGGCGACGAACGAACAAGAGGGGGAGGACCGAGACGTGCCGACGCTCCCCAATATCGCATCGGTCAATGTGCCCCAGGTCGTCTTGCCTACGAGTGAGGTGGCCGCCCTTGGCGTGCGGGTGGGAGGTGAGCTTCACGGTGCCACACAAACTCTCACCCATGTCGGCGAATTGGCTCAATCTCAAGTCGAAGCGGAAATGCCTTGGACCATCGCCCGCGCGGTGGTTCGTCGTGCCGCCAAGGAGACAACGGTTGCAACGATCGGCGATGCGTTTGGCCTCGAGGGTGACGCGGGATCGCTCTTCCACTTTGCTGCCTCCTCGGCATGGAGCGGATTGGAGCAGGCGGACACGAGATGTTGGGGACTGTTGCCTCGCGAGATTCAAGTGCTGCGAGCGGAACTACCGGCCGCGACCCACGAGATTCATCTCGAGCCACTTGGTTTCGCTGGCCAGGCCTTGTCGACCGGGTTGTCTCACCAGGTTGAAATCGTCGACGGCAAGAACCACTACCTGGTTGCGATCGCGCCCGGAACGTTTGTTTATCTGGTCCGCTAGAGCATTTTGAATTCTGGTGGACCGTTGTCGCCAAAAGGGTTCGGGTTTCGAGATGAACCGATGGATCGGCGCTTCGCTTGATTTGGCCTACTTCGAATTCCCGGCCACCCTCGCCTATCTTACTTAGGAAACTTTTCGATCCTCTCGTCCGCGGCGGCCGGCTCGTCGAAACTCGCCGGGGGATTGCCCGTTCCATCGTTTGAAGACATTGCTGAACGAGGATGCCGACTCGTAGCCGACCAGGAACGCGATTTCACCCACATCGATCTCACTTTCCCGAAGTAACCGCCTCGATTTTGCCATGCGGACTTCCGTCAAATACTGCAGTGGCGGTTGACCGACCAGTCGGCGAAAACGCTCCGAAAAGGCTGACTTGGAGACCCTCGCCATGCGGGCCATTTGCGGCACAGTCCAGGGCGCCTCCGGCTTTTCGACCAGCACGCGTAGCACGGGACCAACGACGACATCGGTCACGGCTTTCATCATGCGAAACGCGCCGCTCTCACTCTCGGATGGTTCGCGGATTCGCTGAACCAACTCGGCGGCAACGGTCTGCAGCAGGATCAATTCGCTCAAGCGGCGAATCAAAACTCTCCAGCCCGCCGGCCGTTCCCGACAAGAGGACTGGATGATGTTCAACATCGGCAGGCACGAGCTCAGCGTCGCGTCGACCTTGTGATTACGACGAATCAAATCCGGCACACCGATGTCGAGCGGGTTTCCATTCAACTCCGAAAGATCAAATTGCCCGTAAAGCAAAATCGTCGTGGAGGCTTCGATCGGAGCGAGCGCCAAGGACCCGTCCTCCGCTCTGGGTAACTGGGTTGGTTCGGCCGTGAAGATGTCGACCGGCGTCGATGCGCCATCGAGTCTACTGAGAAATTCGTGCGGCATGCCGCGCGTGGTCACCAAGTGGTCGCCGTCGGCCAAGCGAAAGGGCGGCTCGCCCTCGATGCCGGGCTTGAACCATCCGCCTCCCCGCAGGACCACATAAAGGCATCCTCGCTGGGCAGGCACGGACAAACCCCATGGCTCACTCAGACGCAGTTCGGTTGCATGGAAATTCGGCAGGTATGTCCCATCGAGCAGCGTCGAGACCGGATCGGGACCGTCGACAGCCGGCAGCAAAGGCGAGTGGCTTCCCAAATGAATAGTCCTTGCAGAAAGAAACCTCCTCGATTCTTTCCATGCGCTAAGCTGGCGAATCGACTCATATAGAACCCCCGGCGCTGAGGATGGTTCCGATACGAGTCGGCAAAAACGCGTCGTCGGCTTCGTTTTTTCCCGCGCATCGTGGGATCAGCATCTCGGACTTCGAGGTGGTCGGGGAGGGGCGAAGGAGTAGGACGTGGACCACGAAAGGGGGGCGGTTGCCCCGAATGAGAAAGCCGTTTGGACGAACCGTCAGAAAACCGCTCCGCTCCCGCGGAGTTGATACATCGAGAATCGGTCCCGCGACCTTCGCGGGGCGGTCGTGATCCACGTGGCCGGAATCATCCCTGATTGTGAGGCAGGGCAGATATGCAAAACGATGCATTCTACCGACGAAACCTTCCGTCCGTTCGGGCGACTTCAACAGGGATTCTGTTTGGACTCCGTCTGTTGGGTATGCTCGCCGTTCTGGGTCCCAATTCCACTCTTGCAGGCTCAAACGACCCCACGTTGTCGGTAACGGGGTTTTCAACCGATCGCGGTATCTTGATCGTCGACGGACGATTCGTTGGTCCTCCCTACCAATTCGAAGTTGTGGATCGCGACCTGAGCGTCAACGGGATCAGGCTTTCCCTCAATGATTATGATTTGACGTTTTTTCAGCACGAGGAACCCGTCGCGCGGCGTTCACCGCGGCGATTGGAATTCGGAGAAGCCAACCTTGAGCAGGCTGCTTACTCGGAAGGAGAGCAATCGTGGGTGCATCGGCGGACTCCGCCGTGGGGACGCAGGTCGGGGATGATGCGCCGCGCTCGGCGCGAGTGGGGTGGCGATCTGGCCGACCAGCTGATGAGCGCAATCTACGCGACGGCCAACTGCCACGGTGTCACGGTCTTGGCCAAAGGTCAGTCCCCCCTGTTGCTCGAACGTACGCGTAGCGGGCACGAGCTGCTGGTCGCGCTGCTTTCGAAATCGACTCCCTCGCCTTCGCCCGGCGTGATCCTCGATCCCCCGGACTCGATTCGGCATGAGCTAGAGCGTCAAGCTTGGAATCAGGTGATCGCAGACTTCGAACCATCACCGGCGTTTGTCGATTCCGCTCGTTCCAACGTGGAGGAAGTCGCCGCTATGCACGATTCGGGCGAAAAAATCCTCAAAGCGACGCTGTGGGCCGACAGCATTAGTTATCCCTTGACGCTGTTCGCGATGATCGTCGTCGTTGTCGCATTTGGTCACTTGCTGTCCAACAAGCCATGCATCGAAAGCGTTGATGGCTTGGCTGCCGTCTCTCCGGAGACCCGAAGAATCGTGTTGAAATCGTTAATGATATTTGCATTGCTTTCAGTGGTCGACTTGATATGGACACTCGCTGCCGGCGCCACCGGTTCCATGCGAGAAATGAATCCGATCGGTAATGAGATGATCCACGATCCAACTCGGCTGATCGCCTTCAAATTCGCAGCCGTTACGGTCACGATTGCTTTGCTCTACTCCTTGCACCATCGACCGATTGCGCAAGTCGCTTCGTGGTGGAGCTGTCTGGTGTTAACCCTGTTGACGGCGCGTTGGTTGACCTTCAATTCGATGTTCATGTGAGCGGAGGACCCGTTCACGGCTTCTTGGCAACCGTGGGCACTTGTAACATCGACAAGGACTCGGAAGTTCCCGCCAACAGGTTTTCCAAGTCCTGGGCAGTCATGAACTTGAGGCCAGCGGCTTGTTTCATCCGATCGCTAAAGGGCACCGGCGTGCCCTGCGGGATTGACTCGAGCGCAAAACGGTCGGGCGTCGGAATCTTGGAGGAAAGAAAGTTGCCCTGGGAAACGTGAATCCTGCGGTCTTCCTTGAAGCCGGATGGAATCAGTTGCATCTGGGCCGAATCGATCGCGTAAGAGGCCGATCCGTTGTCCCTCAATTGCCAAATCAGGATTCCCAGCTTGCCGGAATGGGGCGCGGCCCAAACGAAGTGGCGTACGATTCGCTCTTCGTGCTTGTCGTCAATCAAGATGTTCGCCTTGGCATCAAAGATCACCAAGTAATCGGTGCGGGCAACCTGGACCACATCGGACAGCGAGTCCTCATTTCCGCTCAGCACGCCCCGGTCGACCATGCCAAGATTCGCGCCAAGCTGGTTGGCGGTGTCGGCGGTGACGATTGTCAAATCGCCGTTGAGGTCCATTGCGAGACCGATGCCGATTTTGTCAAGCAAGTAGACGTGCCCTTCACCTTTGGGTTTCTTTGCAATGTTAGCGAGGATGGTCAGCTTGAACATCTTCGCGTAGCGCCGGGCAAACTGCGGCAGACTGTCGACATCGCCCGAGGCGAGCCGAGGCAACACCAAGGTGACGAGGTCGGAGTATCCAAACTTTTGCTCCTGGCCAACGACGATTCCAGGTTGCAATCGAGGCATCGGTTTGGGACGTAGGTCGACGGAGGGACTCGATGCCTTCAACCGGCTTGCCGCGAAGCCCATCGCGAAACCACCGCCGATCGCGAGCGACATCACGCGAGCGAGCATCGCGCGTCGCCGAATTGGTCGTGTTGGTCGGTTCACCAACAAGCTGTTCACAACAGGACAACCTTCGTCCGAATAACCTAGCGATCGATTCGCCGACATACGTCACTCCTTCTTGATGTCGTTGGGGCTTCGATTTCGGTTTGACCGAGCGTCAGCAAGCCCTGCTTGCGGCCTGAAAACGAGCTCGCGTTCGGCTTCCTTTCTGAGAGCTCCACACCCCGATCGCGCGATCCTATCGCCTGGTGCGAGCGGGGGTCAACGGAAAACCGTCCGAGCCAGCCCCCCTTGATGATAGCTTTCGGTGGTGCCTGCCAGCCGCTGAATCAAAAATCCGTCAAGAGGCCCCGGGCGTGAAAAGCTCGTCGCTAGGGTTCAGCGTTCGGCTATTCCCCTAAAGCGGCGCTGCTCTGGTGGGCTCATCACGGCAAATCCGTCCGTCCCGCAGTTCGACCATCCGTTGGGCGCGTTCGGCCACCTCGCGACTGTGAGTAATGATCACCAGCGTCATTGCGTGATCCTGGTGAAGCGAGCTGAACAGGCGGAGAATCTCCTCGCCCGTCTGGGTGTCCAGGTTTCCGGTCGGCTCGTCGGCCAGCAGGACTTGAGGTTCATTGGCGAGCGAGCGAGCGATCGCCACACGCTGGCGTTCACCGACGCTCAACCGGGACGGCAGGTGTCGCGACCGGTGGGACATCCCGACGATCTCGAGTAACTCCGTCGCTCGCGCCAACCGCTGCCTGGCCGTCCTCGGGGTCTCGAACATGGGGAGCTGAACGTTCTCGACCGCGGTCAACGTTGGCAACAGGTAAAAGGATTGGAAGACGTAGCCAATCTTCCGCGATCGAAGGGCGTCGAGGGCTTGGGGCGTGAGAATCTCTTTGCCGTCGAATAGCACTCGACCGGCCGTCGGTTGATCGAGTCCGCCAAGCATGTTCAGCAGCGTCGACTTCCCACTGCCGCTCGGGCCCATGATGGCGACATACTCACCAAGATCAATTGTCAGTGAAACGTCGTCGAGTGCCAGCACGTTGCCGTCGTCATAGCGTCTCGAAACGTGATCCGCAACGATTAACGGATTGCGCTCAGCATTCAAACAAACACTCCGTCGGGCGGTGGTGTCGATCGTGCGACTGCAGACCAGAAGCGAACCAGTTTGTCTCAGTCCAGGTCTTCCGGCAATGGCCTGCCGACCGTGGTTGATTCGCGGGCTTGTGCGGACCATTTGCCCGGCGAATAAAGGTCGCCGACCCATGCTAGGTAGATCAGGCGTCTGGCCTTTTCTGCTGGAATTCGTTTACATGGGGCGATGAGCGAATCGTTTCAACAGCATGCCGGTTTGATTGGCTGGTTAACCGCTGCCTCGGCCGCCATGCTCATTGGCAGCGCAATCGTGGTCCCGTGGAT
>JARFQX010001067.1 GCA_029287555.1 Rubripirellula sp.
TGCCATAGGTGATACGCTTCCCGCGAAGATCATACCACAGATCACGCCCCCTTCCCCCGGTGGCGCGCCGGTTGGCTCGGTCGAGCATGTGGTAGATCACGCCGGCTTTCATCCGCGAGTTTGGCACTGCGCATCGCATTCCTCCCTCAAGAAAATCGCAACAGATCGGCCCAAAGCTACCCAGTCAAGCAAGAAGGTGTCAGGTACGTATGGCACGGGCATCGTAGCAGGCCAATCTTTATCAGCCGCCGAGCGTTAGCTCCCGGTTTTCCCACTCATTGCGAACCGGACGCTGACGCGCGCGAGGTACGCGTTCCATGATGCGCATCTGGCGTTTTTGGCGGCATGCCGGTGGGGCCAGGCGTCCGCGTGTTGCCGTTAGGCGGCTTCGCCGACCAGTCGCGTCTTGCGGTTGATCTCGAGATGGAACTGCGGGTGTTCGTCGTGCCAGCGATCGGGAAGTAACGCATTGAGTTTGGCGACGAGCGACGGATCAAGCTGCGACGGGTCAAGCATCTGGTCGATCAAGGGGCGGGGGTGATCTTTGAGCACTCGCAGGTGATCGAGCGGAGTCCGCAGCGTGTTCTGGTTGGGCCGGGTGCCGTCGGCCAGGCGGACAGCGGCAGTTGCCGATTGAAGCAGTGGCAGCAGGGCTGCGTGTTCTCGGATCCGTGGCAGCCGAGTGTAAACATCTTCAAGGTAATGGTAAGGATGGACGCGGTTGGCTTTGCAGGATGCGACCAGCGAATACAAGATCGCGCCAGTGTGGCCGCCGCCATCGCTGCCAAAGAACATCCAGTTCGAGCGGCCGATCGCTATCGGACGAAGCGCTCGTTCGCTACGAGTGTTGTCGATCATCAGCCAACCTTCATCGCAGTACCGAACGAATGCATCCCATTGATTGAGCGCGTAACCAACGGCAGTGGCGATCTCCGTTTTCGGAACTACCTTCAGGGCAAGTTCATCGAGCCACGTCTTGAATTCACTGAGCAGCGGCACGGCGCGACTTCGCCGCTGCACGCAGCGATCCGCGTCGGCAACATCGGCCAGCTCCCGTTCCAGCAGGTACAGCTGTCGAAAGTACACCAGCGCACGGTGAGCTTCACGCGGCGCCGAATGCCGAGCCTTGTAAAAGTAACGGCGCATGTGAGCCGCGCAGGCGACTTCTAAAATCGACCCTTGCAGATAGAGCTGATCGAAAACAGTGGCGGCATCCGCCTGTAAATAACCCTCATAGCCTTGGAGAAATCGTCGGGGGGCCTCACCTTCGCCGGTGGGCCAGTAATCGTAGACCAAGTAGGGGCAGACCTCCCGCTGCCCACAATAAGTCCAAATCGTTCCTTTGCGTACTTGGCCCGCTCCAGGATTCAACACCGCAACGCCTGTGGCATCGGTGCCGATTAACTTCCCTTGCAAGATGCGGCTGGCCATCCAGGCGTACAAGATTACTGCCGTGATCGCGGTTTGTCGTAGCCAACCCGCTTGAGTGCTGCGAGAGATCCACCAGCCGTTCCGCAAGCTGATCTCTTCGTAGCGATACAGCGGCAGATGATCGCCCTGCTTGCTCGTTGTCAGGTGCGACAACAGGCTGGCGTCGGCGGCTCCTTTTTCAATCATCTCTGGCGGCTTATCAGCCACCTCCACATGTTCGTGGCAACAGTTACAGAAGCCCTTTTCATGCAAGTGCTGAATCCCAAAGATCTCCGCCGGTTGATAGGCCCAGCGAAGACTGCCTTCGATTAACACGATGACCAAAGCAGAACCGCACTTGGGGCATTGCTTCTGGTTTTCTCGCAAGCGATGAACCCGTTCTTGGCGACGAGCGTTCTCGTCAAGACGACGTCGGCCTGTACCACCGCGACGCGATTTTTTGGGTGGAGCCGTTTCTTCGACTGAAGGCGGCTCGGCAAGGGAGGCGTCTTCCTCGCCCTCGGTTTCAAACAGCGCCAGCTGATTGGGATCGTAACGCTCACTCTTGCGGCCATACCGCTCGCGGATCAACTTGTCCACGATCGCTTCCAGTTGGTCAACCCGCTTGTTGCGCTGGTCCAAGGAGTGGAAGACGCTTTCCAGCATCGCATGGCAAGCAGCGATGTCTTGTGGGAAAGTTGTTGGCCGTGTGTCGTTGTTGTTCGACATCAATCGCGCGCGTGCAGTGACCCGGTAACCCTCAACTGCAGGGAACATAATCGACACGACCAAATCGCGCAAGGGTGTTCAAAGAAAAAGTTGTTTGTTTCTTTCTTCGCGCTCTTAATCAACAACCGAGGAACGTCGCGCGCAACAGCGTTTGAACTTCAAGCCACTGCCACAAGGGCACGGGTCATTGCGGCGAGCTTGTTGCGCAGAATGAATCTGCAGTGCGCCGTTGGCCGACAGTTGTTGCCTTGAATCCACACGGGTCGTCGTCTGTGGTTGTGATGGGAAGCTGCGTGTACCGATCTCTTTCAGCAACGCATAGCGACGTTGAAACTCCTCGAACTGTTTGCCGCAACGCCGAAGCCAGGCCCTGACCAGTGACTTCGTTGTGGATGTTGACTCCTCACAAAAGCGGATCTCCTTCAGCTTTCCCGCCAGAGTAAACGTGGCAATCAGACGCTGCACGATTTTGAGACGACGCTTCGGAGCAAAATCGTGCGCCCGCTCCCAGAACTCCAAGTGAACTTCCTGGCAGTCGCACTCGGGGTTGGCACAGTAGTGGTCCTCGACCAAGAACTCACGGCCTTCGAATACAAAGAAGAAGCTGTGCCGAAGAACGCCCTCGCGAATCCCGCCTCCCTCATCGATCACTTCAGAATAGGACACAAGCTGATCGGCTGAACTGGTGAGGGTCAACGAACTGAGTCGTCCAGCCTTCGCCCGCGCTCGCTCAAACTCTTTGGCCAACTCGCCGATTCGCTCTGACGGGAATCTGGACATGAATTCACGGGCCAGCGACTCGACCTCTAGACTCCGCGGTGGAGGGTCGTGTTCGATCCAGGTTTTCAGGCAGACCCGCAGGGTGAAGGTCAACCGGTCACCTGGCTGGGAGTTGGGCGGAATCAGTTCGCTGAGCGTCAGCCCCATGATCGAGCAGGAACAGTCCAGGTCCAGGCACGGTGCGGTCTGGACCAAGAAGGGATGCTGCTGCGAAGCGAAGCGGACAACGTGTCCTATTTCCATGCCGATGCCTCCGGAAAAGCAATGCGGCTTTCAGGCTATGTCGATCCATGCCAGTTGAACAGTCCACACGCGGTCAGTCAGGACGCTGGTACCGCGGTCGCCGCTTACGCCCCTTCAGCTCGATGCCGTCCAGTAGCATCGATAACTCGCTGGCCCGGATCTGGACCGCTGGTGAATGTGGGTCCGGTGGTGCGGGGAATTCGAAGCTCCCGCGAGCAAGCTGCTTATAGAAAATCGCATACCCGTCCCCATCCCAAAACAAGATCTTGATTCGATCTCGGCGTCGATTGCGAAACAGGAACAGGTGGCCGCTGAGCGGGTCTTGCTCAAGCTTCGACTGGACTTCGCCGGAGAGCCCTGGAAATCCGCGACGCATGTCGGTGGGCTGCAGAGAGACGAAGATCTTGAGTTGCTTGGGAACGGTCAGCATGCGCGCCTCCTTAGTTCAATTCGCGCACGGCCAGCAGCACGCGCCGCAGGTGATCGGTGGTTGCCGCTTCACCGACTCGAATCACGAATCCGTTCTCAGC
>JARFQX010001070.1 GCA_029287555.1 Rubripirellula sp.
AGCTAACGGCATTATTGGTGACCCGGCAGAGCATGATCGTGCTGTCCTCATCCGCCGGATTAGAACTCTGGATCAAGTTCACCAAATGGGAAAAGCGAGCTTCGGGCTCTGTGTGAGGGGCATCCTGCAACGCGGTCAGGAGCCGACTGTGCCCGACCACGTCGCCCCCCGGAAACGAAGACTGGGCAAAACCGTTTCCGTAAATCACAAACAGATCTCCCACCTCAAGCTTGGTGTTAATGTGCCGATACTCGTGCTCGCCAAACACCCCCTCAATCTCGCCCTCGGTCTCCACGGATTCCAACTCTCCGTGCACCACTTCCCACGCGCGGTGGCTGGAACGGTAAATCAGCGGCGGCGGATTCCCGATATTGCACATCACAAAACTGCGGGTTGGAGCGAAAAAGGTGGCGACGGATGCGGTGGCAAAACCGCCCTGGACCGCGAATTCGCGGAACTGTTTACCCATGTCCCGAATCACTCGGGTCTGCCAGATCGAGTTGATGTTCCTCATCAGTCCGCTCCGCATCTCACATGAGAAGCGGCGAAACACGTCTTCAGATCCGCAGATGTCCGCAAGCAGCATGCGCGTGATGCGACCCGAGGCGCAGGACGAGACGTAATGGATTTCGCCGCCCCCGCTGATGCCGTGATTCGACTGACGACTGAATATTTGCATCGTCAGCCCCGGCATTTCGTACTGGACGTCGTACGAAAGCCGCCCGCCGGTGACTTCCATACAGTTTCTTCGTTGCGCTGGTACCTGCATTCATCAACCCCTGGATTGACTGGGACTTACCCTAAGTTGTAGGGGCGTGGCAAGCCGCTCCCAACCGGCCCCAGCGGTTGATCCCCAATCGACTTTCGCAATGGTCAACCGATCGACCCGGTTGTGAGCGACGTCGCGGCGGGGCCTCGATGGCTCGTAGTCTGTCAAATCTTCAAGAAACTCCCAAGACGCACCTTGGGAGTTGCCGCCGATCAACAGTCCGACAACGGCTATTGGGAAGCCAGCGGCGTCTGCCGGATCTCCTTGTCGGGCAGATCCGCCGCTCCAAGAACTGGGTATCGGATTCACGACCAAAGGGACGAAAGTAAATCGCGAATGTCTGAAATGAATTACGTCGTTGTCGGTGGAAGTCACGGAATTGGTCAGGGGATCGTCCATCGACTGCTGCACACCGGTGCCGCTGTAACCGTTCTCTCTCGCACAATTGATTCGGCCGATGTCGCCGCTGGTGTCAAGCATGTGCAGGCGGACGTGACCAAAGATGAAATTCAGGCGGAGCAGTTACCTAGCGAGATCGCGGGGCTCGCTTACTGCCCCGGCTCGATCAACCTCGGTCCGCTTCGACAACTCAAGCTCGAGGCGATGGTTGAGGATTTTCAGTTGAACGCCGTCGGTGCGGTGAAGTGTTTGCAGGCGGCGTTGCCGGCCATGAAGGCGGCCGGCAATTCAGCGATGGTCCTATTCAGCACGGTTGCCGTCGGTCAGGGGATGCCGATGCACACTTCCGTCGCCGCGGCCAAGGGCGCGGTGGAGGGACTGACCCGATCTTTGGCGGCGGAATTGGCACCCACGGTTCGAGTGAATTGCATTGCACCCGCGCTGACCGCAACTCCGCTGGCCGCTCGCTTTCTATCATCGGACCAAAAGCGTGCTGCGATGGCCGAGAAGTATCCGCTGAGGCGAGTGGGGGAAGTTCACGATATCGCCGCGATGGCCGAGTACCTGCTCAGCCCCCAGGCGACCTGGATCACCGGACAAATCATCGGCGTCGATGGCGGGATGTCGACGCTACGGTTGTAGGGACTTGCCGGGACGGGCACTCAGGATTCAATTCCCCGGTTGGGACGGGCAGCCGACGGCGCGCTCGATTCTCGCTAACGTCCCAGCCAAGGTGGCGTCGATACGCGCCAGCTGAGTCTGAAACATCAACAACTCCCGGTACGTTTCGATCAGACTGAAAAAGTCGCTTCGCTCACCTCGGTAGTCGGCGAGCGCCAGTTTCAGGGTATCTTCCGTTCGGGGAATGATCCGCTCAGCATAGATGTCGCGTTGTTCGTTGAGCGCGTCTGCTTGAGCGAGCAGTCGCCGCAATTTCCCGGCCAGGGCGTCTCGCTCGGCGGAAAGTCGCTGGGACGTGCTGGACGTCTGGTTGGCCGCTTCACAAACACCGGCATTGATTTTGTTTCGCCAAATCGGCAGCGTTGTCCCGACCTGGAATCCGATCGTATCGTGACCGTTGGCGACCGGGCTGATGACGTTGGAACCATCACTGACCAAACCCCAGAGCACACCGACTTGCAAATCGGGATACCTTTGCAGACACGCTAGCTTTTGCTTTTGTCGATCTCGCTGGACCTCCCAAGCCAGTCCAGTCAGTTCCGGATTGCACTGCTCTGCCATGGCGATCAGCTCGTCGAGTCGCGCGGGGACGTCATCGATCCTTAGATTTCGATCGGCTTGGGCTACCAGCGTGACCGGCTGCTGGACGAGGGCTGCTAGATCGGCCTGTGCGATTTCCTTTTGTTTGACAAGTTGCACCATTTGCTCGTCCAGCCGATCCGACTCCAACGTGGCGCGGAGTAAATCCTGCTGGGTGCCGCCACTTCGGAATCGGGCGGAAGCGACTCGTTCCAAATCATCGACGAGCTCCTGGATCCCTTCGACGACCTCGATCGCGCGAGTTGCAAACCACAATTCGTAGTAGGCCAGCCGAACCGCTTCGACGATGTCACTTTCGACGCGTTCCAGTTCCGCCCTGGCGATCTGAACCTCCTGGCTGGCGATCGCGGCTTTGGTGCTTAATTTCTTTGGCCAAGGGATCGACTGCGCCAGGCTCATTTGGTTGCCGATCCGTCCGGCGGCCGTTTGGATCGACTGATCCTGGATTGGCCAGAACACATTTTGAAAGCTGGGATCGGGCAGCGCGCGGGCCTGGGGAATCCGATTCATTGCAGCGGAGACTCGATGTCGCGCCGCCAGAATGCTGGGGTGTCCCGCCAACGCCAGGTCGACAAAGTGCTCAAGCGGCTGATGGGGTGGTGCTTGTTGAGGCAGCCCTAACTCGGGACGCTCCGAAGTCGGCGTGGCGATGCTAACCGGAGCGGGTAGCGACAAATCGGAAGGCGATTCGGTGAACTCATCGATCGTGGTGTTGAATTCAGCCACCGGGTTGAAGCCGGCTGACGACGTGGCCTCCGCTCGGGGCACTCGGAACGTCGAGGCGGCAGCGACGACGACCCGTTTCCCGGTTGAGCGATGTCCCACCGTTTCCGCCCGGAAGCTTTGATTGGAGGGTTCCCGATAGGAAGCCCCATCGACCGGCTTCGAAGTTTCGATCAATTCATGGTTCAAGGCGTCCCAACGTTCTACCGGAACTCGATTCAGGGCAACTCGGTCAGCCGTGGCGGTCTCGGCCTCGGACGAGGGACGACGAAAGGGCCGCGAAACGTTGCAGCCGGCCACGGCAACGGTTGCCAGCGCGACGCAAATCGAGATCGTGACCGCTGGCTTCAAATCGCGTTCCATTTTCCGTCGGCGCCTCTTCAAACTCACCGATCCTTTCACGATGCTGCTCCGTGTTCCTGGCAGTTCGCAAAGTCTCCCTAATCGGAAGCTTCGGTTGGAGTGTCCTGGAGTCCGCCTCAATGAATTCTCTGTCCGTACGGGCTATTGTTTCGGACCCTCGCGACGCCGAACTTCCCCACGATTCGAATGGTCGTCAATCTTTGCCTGATCGTTGCGATGGTGAGTCGGGAAACAGGTCGGAATAGGCAGGAGGCCCAAGAATGAAGGACACCGGACACCACCCGCGGACCGTCCAATCCGACGCAATCTCGCTGACCGAACCCCTTTTCTTGCTCGGTGACGGGTCGTCCTGCGAGCCCAGCGGGATTTGGATAACACGTGCGGATCAGGAAAGCTTTACGCCGCGTAACCTCAACGCGTTGGCGATGACGGACACACTGCTAAAGCTCATCGCCGCGGCGGCTAACATCGGACTCAGTAGGGTTCCGAAAATGGGATACAACAGGCCGGCAGCGATTGGAATGCCCACGGCGTTGTAGAAGAACGCAAAGAAGAGATTCTGCCGAATGTTGGTCATCGTCTTGCGGCTCAGCGTTTCGGCAGCCGCTACGCCGCGCAGGTCCCCGCCGACGAGCGTCACCCCGGCCGATTCGATGGCCACACCGGCGCCGGTGCCCATCGCGATTCCCACGTCAGCCTCGGCCAATGCGGGTGCGTCGTTGATGCCATCTCCCGCCATGGCCACCACATGGCCTTTGCTGCGCAGCTCTGCAATAAATTCATGTTTCTGCTCCGGCGAAACACCAGCATGGAAGTCATCGATCCCAAGCTCGGTGGCGACGGCGCGAGCGGTGGGCTCGGCATCTCCCGTCAACATCACCACCTGTAGACCGAGTTCATGCAAGGTGCTGAGCGCATCGCGAGTTGTCTCTTTGATGGGATCGGCGATCGCAATCGCAGCCGCAACTTGTCCATCGACACCGACGAAGATTACGGTGCTTCCCGACTCCTGATAATCGGATGTCGACGCAACCGCCTGATTCAAACCTTCGCAGTGGGCATTGGCGAGAAAATCGGGGTTGCCAACCAAGATTTCACGCCCGTCGACCCGGGCGCGGACACCGCCGCCGGGCGCACTTTCGAAGTCATGGGACTCGGGAATCGCCACTTCTTCGGATCGGGCCTTTCGCACGACCGCTTGTGCCAAGGGGTGTTCGCTTTGCGTTTCGACCGCCGCCGCCAATCGCAAGACCTCGCTCGCATCGTGATCCCCGAAACTCTCGACCGCATTGACTTCGGGGTGACCCTCGGTAAGCGTCCCCGTCTTGTCGACCACAATCGTGTCGACATCTTCCATGACTTCCAAGACTTCGGCATTCTTGATCAGCACTCCCTCGCGTGCACCTCGTCCGATTCCCACCATGACGGACATCGGTGTTGCCAATCCGAGGGCGCAGGGGCAAGCGATAATCAAGACCGCCACCGCCGCAACCAAGGCGTGTGCGAGTCTTGGTTCGGGGCCGAACACTCCCCATCCAATCATGGCGGCAAGGGCACAAGCGATGACCGAGGGAACAAAGTACTTGGCGACCTTATCCGCCAGCGATTGAATCGGTGCGCGACTGCGCTGCGCTTCGGCGACCATCTGCACGATTCGATTCAGGACGGTTTCGTCGCCAACACCAACCGCTTCGATCACCAATGCACCCGACTGGTTCAGCGTGCCGCCGGTCACGTCGTCCCCGACTTCCTTGCGCACGGGAATCGGCTCGCCAGTAAGCATCGATTCATCGATACGTGTGGATCCGCTGACCACGCGGCCGTCAACCGGTACTTTCTCGCCCGGGCGGATACGTAAGTGGTCGCCCTTCTCGACTTCGGATAGATCGACCTCCTCTTCGCCATTTTCCGTGATCCGGTGGGCTGAGTCGGGAGCCAGCTGCATCAACTCGCGAATGGCACCGCCGGTTTGCTGGCGAGCCCGCATTTCGAGCACCTGCCCCAGCAACACGAGCGTGATGATTACGGCCGAAGCTTCGAAGTAGAGCGGCGGCTTGCCGTCTTCGCGAAAGGCTTCCGGTATCAACTGTGGAAAGAGGACGACGATCAGACTGAATGTGAACGCCGCGATCGTCCCGACCGTGATCAGGGAGAACATGTTCAAATTCATCGTCCGCAGCGAGTTAAACCCGCGAACCAACAATGGCCAACCACACCAAAAGACGACGGGAGTCGCTAACGCCAACTGCAGCCACCCCATCAACCAATCGGGGACGACGCGGTTGACGGCTAGTCCAAGCATGGGGCCCATGGCCAGGATCATCAGCGGTACCGAAAGCGCGACCGCCAGCCAGAATCGGCGTTTCATCGCGCCGAGTTGTTGCTGCTCGGAATCATCCTCCAAGTCGACGACCTTCGGCTCGAGATCCATGCCACAGATGGGACAGTCGCCCGGACCGATCTGTTCGATCTCCGGATGCATTGGGCAGGTGTAAACGGCGTCTTTCCCGGCAGCAGCGGCCGCCTTGCCCTTGGTGGCATGACCTGGATGACCGTGGCAACAAGAGGCTCCACCCGATCCTCCAATCTGGTGAACTTGCTTTCGGTCTGATCGATCTGCGAGCACTCCGGATGGGTCTGCGTCGAACTTTGCTTTGCAGCCTTCACAGCAGAAAAAGTAAGTCTCGCCATTGAACTCGCTCCGCGGCGACGCGTCGGGCGAGACCTGCATGCCACAGACGGGATCTTCGACGGTTGGTGCGGAAGTCATTTTGTGGTCCGACGGACGGCTTGGTTTGGTTCGGCTTCTGGAAACGCAACGAATGACACGGATCGCTAAGCCCAATCTACCACGCCAACTTGCCACGCCAACTCACCTTGCCAACTCACCTTGCCAATTCACCGCGCCAATTCACCGCGCCAATTCACCGCGCCAATTCACCGCGCTTGTTCACCGGGCGAGTTGCATTGCCTGTGCCTCTCGGTGGCCACATGCTTCTCTTGCGATGCGGAAAAGCTTCGCCTCTGGGACGATTGCGATCGTCCTCGACTCACCAGATCGTGACTCCGTTCGCTATGCTCATGCTTGAAGTGGATAGGAAAAAAGAGCACCAACAGAAGCCGATTCGAGACGGGGACACGCTTTGCGAGTCAGGATTCAGCAATGGATGTATCAGATTCAGGGAAGCTATTGGTTTGTGCCGGCCCTGATGGCGATCGGTGCGATTTTCCTCAGTCAAGTGTCGGTGCAGTTGGATCGGCAACTAGGTTCCAAGTGGGTGACCGACTCAGGCTGGGCCAGTTTGAACCAACCGGAAGGTGCGCGGACGCTGCTTGCAACCGTGGCGGGTTCGATGATCACCGTCGCCGGCGTCACATTCTCGCTGACGATCCTCGCCGTCTCTTATGCAACGACCCACTTCGGTCCGCGACTGCTTGACAACTTCATGCGAGATCGCGGCAACCAAGTCACGCTGGGAACGTTTCTGGCTACGTTTCTATATTGTCTCCTCGTCTTGCGCACCGTTCGAAGCGGATCGGATATCTTTGATCCGGGCGAAGACGCCCAGCTCTTTGTCCCCCACCTTTCCGTGCTGCTTGCCGTCGGGATGACGCTCGCAAGTGTAGGAGTCCTGATCTATTTCATCCACCACATCCCCGAGAGCATTCACATCTCGAATGTACTCAGTCGCATTTCAAATGAGTTTTCAAGTAAGGTGGAAGACCTGTATCCCGAATCGCTGGGTGAAGGAGCTCGAGAGTTACCGCGGGAGCTTGAGGAGCCGTTTCTCGAAGGCAAATCGATTCGCAGTCTTCATGCGGGCTACCTGCAGGGAATCGACGAGACACAGTTGATGGAGTCGTGCGAGGATTGCGACACCATCTTGCAGCTGCACGTGCGCCCCGGTGATTATCTTCTCAAGGGTCAAAAGTTGGCGACCGTCTCGTTCCAATCATCGGCTGAGCCAAGCGAGCAGGATCGTTTCGAGTCGGCCATTCACGGCTCGCTTGCGATCGGCGTCACCAGGACTCCGACTCAAGACATTCGTTTCATCATTTCTCACTTCTTCGAAATTGCCGTCCGGGCACTTTCGCCCGGCGTGAACGATCCACTGACCGCAATCCAGTGCATCGATCAGCTCTGCACCGGCCTCGTGGAGCTTTCCGCGCGCTCCCTGCCGCCACGCTTTCGCGAGGACGACGAAGGGCAGCTCCGTGTCATCACCACCGAAACGACTTGGAATGAGATTGTCGACGAGGCGTTCCGGCGGCTGATTCCCTACGCGCGCCGGGACGTCAACGTGCTCGAGCATCTCCAAGAGCAGGTCGAGCACGTGCTCGAGATCTCTCAGAATGACGAGCTGAATCCCCAGCTAAGTGAAGTCGTCCGAGAGGTGCGCGAGCTACGCGAGCGCGGCGAGCATTGACTGCAGCAGATACGTTCGGATTCACCCAAATTTGCGGGACCGATACTCGGCCGCGATCCAGGGGCTTGGGCAGCTCCGTGAGACACACGAGACTTTGGGAATCGAGTCGCGCCCTCTAAGCGACCAACTGATGGCGTCGGCCTCTCGCCGCTCTTGCTTCTTGGTGGCAAGTCACCACCACCGCTCGTCACTGCAGCTTGCGGCGGATCAATGAGCGGCGGATCAATGAGCGGCGGACCGATGCGTTGCTTGCCAGATCTCCACAGGCGAATTGTTCACGAATGAGAACAGGCTGTCTTCGACTGGGCAATAGTGGAGATCATTGACCACATGCTCCGACTGAATCACTCCCAGTGCTCGACCGCTCGGGACATCCCAAAAGCGGATCTCGTCGTCGGAGCCGGTGATCAGCGTCTGGCTCTCGGCAATCCAAACACAGGCGCTGACGGAGCTTTGGTGTCCTTTCATCGTCGCCAATGTCCTCAAGTCGCTCGCGCGAAGCACTTCCACTGTCCCGTCCGCGTAGCCCACCGCTAAGAGAGAGCCGTCGTCGGAGTAACGAACGGTTCGGAAGCCTCCGAACTGCTCGGGGATGCGATCGCGTTGCTCGAAACTCTCTCCCTCGAAGATGATCAAGTCCGAGGTGGTCGTCACCGCGACAACGTTACGGTCCTCCTCGGGGGAAACGGTGATCTCCCTGACCCCATCATGGTTAAGAAGCCGCTCATCAATCTTTTGCCAATCTTCCGCGTCCGTTCCCGCACGGTAGATCTCGAAACGATCGTTCAGCAGGTGAAGCAGATGGGATCCGTCCGTGGTGAAGACGAGACCGTCCGTCGGATCATCCGGGATCCGCACCTTGATTCGCTTGATGATTTGGCCTGACTCGGCCGAGATGGCATACAATTCCTGCGGCGCCGAAGCGACGATCAGTCTTTGGTCTGGCGATCGGGCGACGTACCGGTGACGATCAGCCGGGACGCTCTGGATTACCTCGAAGTCACGGCGACGCAAGTTGAATTTGGCGACGCTGCCATTGCGCAGCCGAACAATCATGTCCTCCGCGTCGGCGCGTTCCGCCGAGATCTTTTCAACAACTTGTTCCGACCGCAGCGGGAGCTCTTGATTGTTGGCCGTGTCCCAGACCTGGATGGCGCCCGATTCGGTGCAAAGTACCGTTCGCTGGTCACGAGTGACCGCGACGCTTGTAACCGAACGCTTGCCCGTCGATACAACCAACGGCTTTGGCAACTCCTTAGATCCCATCGATTCCGGGTCAAGATCCCACGAGTACAGCAGTCCGTTATCGCATCCGGCTAACAGTATTGAACCATCCTCGTTGAGTGCGACGCTGCGAATGCCGCCTCTTATCGCGTCGTCCATCGCTAGCACGTTGCCCGCGGGCCAGCTGCAGATCTCGACCCGATCGGTACCGGCGGCAACGAGTCGCTTTCCATCGCCAGAGAACGCAAAAAGCTTGACATTTAGCTTCAGATTCAATTGTCTTTGTTTGTCGAGTTTCGGCACCGAGAAGATCCCCAGGGACTGCCACCCACTCTCCTCCCGAACGATGGCCATGATCGCCTTGCCATCAGGCGTAAAGGCAAGGGATTCATTGCGTGAACCAGTCCAAACGTTCTTCTTGAAGTCACCGTCGGTCGCGTGCAGGAACAGCTCGCGATAACGGTCGGCGGATGCGACGAAGCGTCCGTCCGGTGAGAAGGCGACGGATTCCACGGAGTTTCGATGGCGTTTCAAATCCCGGACCAGCTCGCCATCCTCAACGAGATAGATCGCCATCCGCTTCGTCGTGCCAGAACCATTCTGGCCGGCAATGACGTATTTGCCATCAGCGGAGATGGCTAGCGCATCGATGTTCCCGCCGACCTCGAAGCTCTGATGGTTGCCCGAACCCAAGTCCCAATGGTGGACGTTCCCATCACCTCCACTGGAAAGGAATCCGTCCGTACCCGGTAGCAAGGCGACTTCATAAGCTGAACCTTGATGCCGTCCAAGCAACCTGCTCTCTGGTGGAGCACAGAGAGTCATGAGAAGTCGCCATTCGAAACCCCGCAAGTCGCGATCCTCGGCACGGATCTCGTCCATCGGATCGTTGTCTTGGGGGCGGTACGGAGCGAGCCGTTGAATGACGCCATCGATATCCCGGATAGCGTAGTAGCGATAGGCTTCGGCGATGTCCGCGATGTAGAGGTGACGGCGAAACCGCGAGCGACTTTCGCTCAGGGCAGAGTTGGTCTTCTTCAGGTCCTCGGTCAGTTCTTGATAGATGCGCTTCGAACGCTTCTCAAATTCATTCGATTCCTGCAAACGCTTGGAATGCATCCACAACAGGGCGATGGTCAGTGCGGCGATGGTCGTCAAGCCGAGCCCAGATGCGAGCGAGAGTCGCGGGTTTCGAGCGATCCAGCGACCCACGTGGTCGGCGAGGTGAGGTTGACGCGCTGAGATCGCCTTCCCGGCCGCGAAGCGGCGCAGGTCTTGCGCCATCGCCGCACCGCTGCGATAGCGATCGCACGGCGAATACTGCATGGCTTTGAGAATGATCGACTCGAGCGGTCGAGGGATATCGGGACTGATCCGGGAGGGAGGCGTCAGTTGACCGGTCGAGATTTCCAGCAAGACCCGAAACCGTTCGCCCTGGTACGGGCGGCGCAACGTCGTCAGCTCATAAAGGGTCGCACCGAGCGAATAGATGTCCGTGCGGTAGTCGATCGCTTGCCGGTCCGCGTTGGCCTGCTCCGGGCTCATGTAGTTCGGTGTCCCCACCATCTCGCCCGATTTGGTCACCGCGGTTTGAGCTTCGTCGATCGATGCCAAACCGAAGTCGGTTAACCACAGGTTGCCCGTTCGGTCGATCATCAGGTTGGACGGTTTGATGTCGCGGTGAACGATGCCGCGACGATGAGCTTCGTCGATTGCATCGGCCGCAGTTGCGATCAGACGGGCGATATCGCAGAACATCGATTCACCGGTTCGGATGGCTGCCAGGCAAGCTGCCGCCCTCGCCTCCAAATCACCTTCGCCGCCCGCACGAGTCGAGGCTTCGTCGTTGACCGGGGTGTCTTCGCCGCTGGAAACGAACTCGGTTGCGTCACGCGTCTGCTTCAGGCACCAGACCAGCTCCGACAGGGTCACGCCATCGATCAATTTCATGACCAGGTAAGGCGTTCCGTTGTCTTCGCCGTAGTCGTACAAGGGCACGATGTGAGGCGATTGCATCGCCTGGATCGCTTTCACTTCGCGATCAAAGCGTTGCCGCATCGATGGATCCACCGCTACGCGTGCGTCGAGCACCTTGACCGCGGCCGGGGCGTCCCCTTCCCTCCGTCTGCCTTGAAAGACTTGAGACATCCCACCCCGCCCGATCTGCCGCTCAAGACGATAGCCGCCGATCGACTCGGGTGGGCCGATCGACTCTGGTGGACGGGAGCCCGACGCAACCTTTTCGACTGCGCCATTGGTCACGGTCTCGTTCGATGGGTGAGATTCAGGGTGCATGACAAGGAGGGGCTGGTTGCCGGAATTCGAAGGGTATTCAAAATCCGCCCTTCATGGTAACCGACTCGAGCCAAAACTCGCCACGGATTCGACACCTTTTAACGCGCTCATAAGGAGCCGATGCCAATCTTGATGTCGCGAACGCTACATCAGGATTGGCTTGCCGAGTTGGCGGCGGACAACGGCGAATTGACCGGCGTGCATCATCGGGTGCGTGGCGATTAACGTGAACATATCGCCCACGGTCGGACAAAAACTGCGAAAGCTTTCCGGCGCCGGCTTGTCCAGATCCGACTCCGGATAGGCGTCCAACGCAGCCAGCGTCGCCGAGCGAACCTGCTCGTAGAGGGTCTGGTAGCCCTTCTTGGTTTGGAAAGCAGAGGGATCGTCATTGCCGGTTTGCTCCTTCGAGTGAGCTTCCGCGAACCCGTTTGGCAACTCGATGGATTGTCCCGGCGCGACACTCTCGAGCAGTTGCACCTCGGAGGAAATCAGGTGCCCGAGCTGCCACGCCAAGTGATTGCATCCTTCACCCGGCCTGCGCATCAGATCGACGTCGTCAAGATCGCTGATGTACGAGTTGAGAACCATCGAGCTGAAATTGGCGGAAGAACGAATCGCATCTTTGGCATCCACGGCTGACTCCGGAGACTGAGTTTTCTGGGGACTGGGGTTTATTGAGGACTGGGGTTTATTGAGGGCTGGAGATTTGTGAGTACTGGAGATTTCGCTCGCTGATTCTAACAGATCGTGTTCGGCCTGATAGAATTCGCTCGTTGACGCGGTGACTTTCATCAAATGCCTCTTAATTTGATCACCAATGAGATCCACGATTTATCTGGCTGTTTTCCTGTGCGTGTCCCAGGTCGCTCTTTCGCAGCATCCGCGATTGTCCAAGCCAAGTGTTGTCTTCATCTATGCGGATGATTTGGGCTTCGGTGATCTCGCCTGCCATGGACATCCGGAAATCAAGACTCCACATTTGGATCGGATGGCCCGTGAGGGGACGGACTTCTGGAGTTTTACCGTCGTCAATCCCGTTTGCTCACCGAGCCGAACCGGAATCATCACGGGCCAGTTTCCCTCCAGGTGGGGAGTCCATCAGCACTTCGCGTCCCATGAGATGAATGCCGAGCGGGGCATGCCCGATTGGCTTGACCCGAAGGCTCCACTGTTACCCCGTGTGTTCAAGCAGGCTGGATATCGAACGGCTCACTTCGGCAAGTGGCACCTCTCGGGCGGTGCTGTTGCCGACGCCCCGCTGCCGGCCGGCTACGGTTACGATGTTGCGGCCGTGTGGACCGGCCCGGGTCGGCATGTGTTCGATGGAACCGACTACACCTTTGCCAGCGGCGGGGCGTCGGCACACGACAAGCAGGCGGCATCGTGGATCAGCGTGGCGGCAACCGATCACGCTGTTGAGTTCATACGGGAGTCTCGTGGCAAGCCGTTCTATTTGAATCTGTGGTTGCACGAAACCCATCATCTCGTGTCTGCAACGGACAAGGACAAAGAGCTTTATCCCGAAGTGGATGAGCCGAACCGCACTTATTATGCTGCTGTCAGCCGAGCCGATCGCCAAGTGGGTCGCGTGCTCGAGGTTCTCGATGAACTCGGCATCGCCGAGCAAACCATTGTCATCTTTTCGAGCGACAATGGCCCCGAGAACAGCCATGCGCGACCCGGTCAGAAGTTCTACTACAGCCAAGGAAGCACGGGCGGCCTGCGCGGGCGAAAACGCAGTCTACTGATGGGAGGCGTCAACACGCCCTTCCTTGTTCGCTGGCCCGGCGTCGTTCCCGCCGGTCGTGTCGATAAACAGACCGCGATCGCCGGCGTCGATGTCTTTCCAACCCTGCTTGCGGCCACGGGCGTGCCCGGACCTCCGCTGACGACCTTCGACGGCGAAGCGATGTTGGCGGCGTGGAAGGGGCAATCGAAAGCCAGAGAGAAACCACTGTTTTGGTGGTGGCAGGGAAAGCATAGCGGCGACGATTGGCCGGCATTCGCCATGCGAGACGGTCCTTGGATGCTGGTTCTCGATGAAACGAAACAGCGTCGTGAGTTGTATCAAGTCGTGGCAGACCGTGCCCAGCAGCACAACCTGGCAGACGAGCAAGCAGAGCGCGTAGAACGCATGCAAGCGGCGATCAGTTCCTGGTTCTCCACCTTGCCCACGAGCATTGATCCGGCCCTGCAAACAAAGTTGCCGACCCGAGGCACGGCCAATCCAAGTGGGCGAAAACCAGATCGTGCTGCAGCATTCGCACGTTGGGACAACAACGGTGACGGGGTGTTGGTTTTGGAAGAGTACCGAGCAGGACTTACCAAGAAGGAAAACGTCGAGACCCGTTTCAACAACTTCGACCAAGACGGGGACGGGAGACTCAGCCGTGAAGAATTCGCGCGAGAGTGAGCAGCGAGATTTGAAGTGTGAAGTGTGAGGTTCTTGTGATGCGAGTTTGGCTTGTTGTGTGTTGGCTGCTGACGATAACCGCGGCGGTGGCCCAATCGCCGCCGTATGACGTATTTCCTGCCGCCGACCCGCCCTACTACCGAGTGCGATACGAGGCGTCGACAACTCCGGGTGCCTTAACTCCCGGTGCCTTGAGCTACGCGGTCAACTACACCGTCTGGATTCCTGGCGGTGTCGAAACGCTCCGCGGTATCATTGTTCATCAACATGGATGCGGCGAAGGCTCTTGCAAGTCAGGCCTGACGGGCGCCTTCGACTTGCACTGGCAGGCTTTGGCGAAGAAGCACCACTGCGCGTTGCTGGCACCATCCTACGAGCAGCCTCAGGATGCGAATTGTCAAAGGTGGTGCGATCCACGCAACGGTTCCGACGCGACCTTTCAAAGATGTCTGAGTGACTTGGGGCGAAAATCGGGGCACCCGGAATTGGCGACGGTGCCCTGGGCATTGTGGGGACACAGCGGAGGTGGACACTGGGCAGGCGGCATGTTGCTGCTGCATCCCGATCGAGTGGCGGCAGCTTGGCTGCGATCGGGAGTGCCGCTGCTGAAGCCCAATCCGGATCGCCCTGAAATCCAACCACATGTCGTGCCCGAGGGGGCGCTTGGCGTGCCGCTGATGTGCAACCTGGGAACGAAAGAGGGCGTGAGTGTTCGTGACGGTCGCTTCGCCGGGGTGTGGCCGGCGAATGAAGCCTTTTTCAAGGCAGTCCGAGCCCGAGGCGGGCTGATTGGCGTGGCGGTTGATCCGCTTACCAGTCATGAGTGTGGCAACCAGCGGTACTTGGCGATCCCCTGGTTCGATGCCTGTCTTGCCGCGCGACTCCCTAAGGTCCCAGGTGGATCGCTTCAGTCGATGCCAACCGACGGCGCTTGGCTGGCCGATCCTCTCGGATTGCAGGCGGTACCAGCGACCGACTACGAAGGTGATCCGCTGCAAGCTGCCTGGCTTCCCAATGAATCGATCGCCGGGGCCTGGATGCAGTATGTCAAGGATACGAATCTTGCTGACGCAACATTGCCCCCGCCCCCTTTCGACGTGCGCATCGATGGCAACGAGTTGAGTTGGCAGGCCGAAGCGGACCTCGAAAGTGGCTTGGCTTATTTCATGATTGAGCGCGACGGTGAAATCGTCGCCAACGTTCCCCAGGAACCCGAAAACCGATTTGGTCGGCCGATCTTCCAGAACCTGCAGTACAGCGACACACCGACCCAACCGCTTGTGCCGATGACTTTCATGGATTCGGATGCGGTGCCCGGCAAGACGCATCGTTACCGTGTGATTGCCGTGAACACTGCGGGACTGAAGTCAAGGCCTAGTAATCAAGTGGTTCCTTTTGACCGCTGAAAGCCCCAATTGCCCGTGCACAGAATGATGACTGGTCCTTTGGTAAGATTCGTTCTCTTCGGTCTGCTCATCTGTGTGCTGACGCGAATGACCGCCACCGATACGCTGGAGCAACTTCTCGGTGAGCTGAAAGCTTGGCGGAAAGGGGTGGGAGCCGAGATGATGCAATCGAATCCAGACTACGGTCCCAACGGCGGCCCGGGCTCACGCAAGGGACAATAGGAATCGTCGGATCGATGGAGGCCAGGGCCGTTTTGAAAGGGGCCAATGCTTCGTTCGAGAGGGGCCAGGGCCTCATTCGGCCACGCACTTGCTGACTGTCACTCACCACCTGCGAAGAAAACTTTCATCGCCAATTAAGAATTTCACCGAACCATGAGCGAAAGCGCTTGGGAACGACGAAAGCAAACACTGATCGCGATCCTTGCGATCGTTGCCATTGCTTTGCACGTCTTGCTTTGGTGGAAGTCAGAACTTCCGCAGCATCTGGTCAATCTGCCACTCTATCTGGCGCTTTTCTTCGGCGGCGTACCGTTGGTTTGGGATCTGCTGCTGAAGGTCTGGCATCGCGAGTTTGGATCGGACCTTCTGGCCGGGATTTCAATTGTCACCGCGGTCATCCTGGGTGAATACCTGGCTGGTACGCTGGTCGTGCTGATGCTCTCTGGCGGGGAGGCTTTGGAGGCGTACGCCGTGCGCAGTGCCTCGTCGGTCCTCGAGGCTCTGGCCAATCGGATGCCCTCGGTCGCCCATCGCAGAGTGGACTCGAATCTCGAGGACATCGGGCTCGATGAGATCGAGGTGGGTGACGTCGTCTTGGTTTTCCCGCATGAGGTCTGTCCGATCGACGGCACGGTCATCGAAGGCCACGGGGTCATGGACGAGTCGTACTTGACCGGCGAGCCCTACATGATGTCGAAGACACCGGGAGCCGGTGTGCTTTCGGGTGCAATTAACGGTGAGTCGATGTTGACCATCAAGGTGGACAAGCGGGCTGTCGATTCGCGTTACGCCCAGATCATGAAAGTGATGCAGGGCTCGCAACAACATCGTCCCAAGATCCGGCGATTGGGCGACCAGCTCGGCGCGATTTACACGCCGGTTGCGGTGGCGCTTGCCCTTGCCGCCTGGGCATTGAGCGGCGAAGCGGTCCGATTCCTTGCCGTCATGGTGGTGGCAACTCCCTGTCCACTGCTGATCGCTATCCCGGTGGCGATCATCGGATCGATTTCGTTGGCTGCCCGACGAGCGATCGTGATCCGCGACCCCACGGTGTTGGAGAAGATTGGTGGATGTCAAACCGTCATTTTCGATAAGACGGGGACGCTTACCTATGGCGAACCCGAGTTAACCGAACAGATCGTCGCGCCAGGGTTCGATGCAACAGAGATGCTCGCACTGGTGGCCAGCCTCGAACGCTATTCCAAGCACCCGCTCGCCGAGGCGATTCTCGACGCCGCCGGCCGGCAACACATCAGTCTGCATGAGGCGAGTGAGATCAGCGAGCGGCCCGGAGAAGGCTTACGGGGGGTCGTGGGCGGCCGGACGATTCGCATCACCAGCCGAAAGGCTTTCGCTGCCGAACAACCCGATGCCGTTTCCCAGTTGCCACCGTTGGCCGGTGGGCTGGAGTGCGTGATCTTGTGCGATGAGCAATACGGGGCAACGTATCGCTTTCGTGACACGCCTCGTAGCGAAGGTGCTCCCTTCGTTCGCCATCTTCAACCTCGACACGGCATCAACCGCGTGATGCTGCTCTCGGGTGACCGCGAGTCGGAAGTACGCTATCTAGCGGAATTGGTTGGCGTTTCGGAGGTGTTCGCCGAGAAGAGTCCTGAGGAGAAGTTGCAGATCGTGCGCAAGGAGACATCCGCTGCTGACACGATCTTTGTTGGCGACGGGATCAATGACGCACCCGCCTTGATGGCCGCGACGGTGGGAGTGGCTTTCGGTGAAAACAGTGATGTCACCACCGAAGCGGCCGGCGCGGTTGTGATGGATTCGTCGTTGCAGAAAGTCGACGAGCTGATGCACATCGGCATCCGCATGCGCAGGATCGCGTTGGAAAGTGCAGTCGGGGGCATGCTGGTTAGCGTTGTGGCAATGTTCGTTGCCGCCTTCGGCTATTTGCCACCGGTCGCCGGAGCGATCACGCAGGAAGTTATCGACGTCATCGCGGTCACGAACGCGCTTCGTGTCGCGATTCCCCCACGCTCGCTCAAGGATTACTGACGCAAGCATCGGTTTTGGGATTGTCTTGATGCGATCGAAGGCTAGAAAGTAGGTCGCGAGGTTTCTTCGAATTTGTCCTTCCAGCACATCGAGACAAAGTTCGCAAGAACTTCTTTTTGCCTTCATCGTACATTTAAAAAGATTGAGGCGTCGAAGTGCATGGCCGATGACAGGATCTTCCAGTGTCCGCATTGCGCGCTGCAAATGACCGTGCGTGTGCCAGAGAGTCCCGTGCAGGTGACGTGCCCGACATGCTTTCAACGCATCCTGCTGGTTCCAGGTGAAGAGCCGCGGGCACCGAACGAATCGTATCTGTCCGAGTTCTATCGCTTGCCCGAGCCGATCATCATCGACACGCAAGTCCCCGCGCCGGCGAAGAGCCAACGCGTCATCCGCCGCGCCGCACGTCGAGCCGCCCGGCATGCCAATCGAGAGGCAAGCAAGAAGAAGAGGCTGCGACTCTTGCAGATCGCATCCGTTGCCGCGATCGGACTTGCCATCACTGGCACCGCAGCGACCTACACGTATCGGTCGCTGAGCCGTATTCCCGCCGATTCGTGGGCGAAGGTAGTTCCCGGAATGGACTCACCGCAGAAACTGTTAAGCGAGTACTCGCGGGTTTGCGGCTCGTTTCGTAATACGTGCGCTTCGATCGAGGATGCGGCTTCTCGCGATCGAGCCATCCCCAAGATTCAGCAAATCGCCGCGCGGCTTCGCGGGATTCCAAGTCGCGTCTCCGAATTGGGGCCGCTCTCCCCGACACAGCGAAGCGAGGTTGATTCCAGTGCCCTCGATCGTGTGTTGGATGAATGGGAGCAAAACAAAGCTTGTCTGCGTGAGGTTCGCTCCAAACGCCTGCTCCATTCCATCGACTTCTTCAAGTCGTTGCAGACGTTTGCGGACGAAAATGAAGCCGCAGCCGGGGCGATCATCAGCCAGTGGAACGAGCAACCAGACGACTCGGCTTTCTCCTCATCCGGATAATGGGACTGAAAAGACATGAGCAATCAGCAGCGGATCGATCGTCGCGAATTCATCAAGATCAGCGGCGGAGCCGTGGCCGCTGGTGCAGCGCTTTCCGCGGGTTCTTCAGCTCCGACGCAAGCGGCCGAAGCGAGCGTGATCACCTTTCCCCAAAAGGACTCGCTCTGCCACGGTCCTGGATGGGAGACCTTCAATCCGGGTTTTTGGCAGATCAAAGACGGGGCCCTCCGCCGCCGCGTCAAGAACTATGGCGATCGCGCCCGTGCCACCGGTTTTCCGTTCCATTACGAAACCCATCGGATCAACGGTGGAATCCTATCGACCGACTATGACCCGTCTTTGCCACCCGGCGTCATCTATCGCAAGGAATGGAATTTGAAGGGCGATTGGTCGGTCTCCGCGGAGTTTACCTATCACGGCGATGTCGACGTGCGACGCGAGGGGGATTCGGATCAATGGAAGATGTACCAGCCTGGGTACGCTTTGATGGGACTCGCTTTCGGTGCCAAGAGTTTGTTCGAAAGCTTTAACCGGGGCCGCCAAGTGTCGTTTGTCGGTTGGAGTGATGATGGCAAGTTTGGCTTTGTCGGCAAGTCGGGTAAGCGTCAACGAGGCGGTCGTGAGGCAAAGCGAGTGGAGGTCACGCCGCTGAAGCCCGGTGACGTTGTCAAGATCTCGGTGACAGCGGTCTCCGGGGACGATCACACATTGATGACGGCGACGTTCACGGGCCCAGATGGGAAGACTGTTTCCGTCTCGCAGAACGTCAGTCCCCGCGGTGCGGAAGGTTTCATCGGCATTGTTGGTCGCGGCTTGGCCGACTTCTCCGTGACTCAACTGAACGTCGATCCTGGCAAGAACGAACCGCTCGAGGTTGGTGAGGTCGCTTGCTACACATGCTATCCACTGGGCGACACGCTCAAGCAGGTCGACGGCAAGTGGCAGGTGCGGTTCGTCTCACTGTTCGCGTCCGATGGTAAGCGAGCGGAGATCCGGATTGCGGAGACGCCGAATCCCGACGGCGGTTGGCAGCAGGTCGAAGTTGCTGGGCGAGCCAACATCGTGAACAACCGTTGGCGCCGAAATACGGCCACGATCCATGTAACGTTGCCGGCGAATCCCGCGACTAGGACCCTCTATTACACGATTTGGAAAGATGGAAAGGACGTGACCGCCGATTCCCGCATTGGCACCGATGCGACGGGACCTGGAACTGGTTACGTCGGCGACGTGCCTGCGTCGGGCCAATACGTCGGTCGGCTCCCTCAACTGCAGGCACCCTACAAAGTGTGTGGCCTGAGCTGCCACGCGATCACCAGTGGCTTGCAGCAGCGTACCAAGCAGGGGCTGCAGATTCTCGGCGGCGGCGATGACTGGCAATTCCGCGATCAACCGACCGTGGAAGCCTACAAGCACCTGGAAGATTACGATTTCCAGATTATGTGCTGGGAAGATGATGTCTGGTACATGGAACTCGTGCTCTATCCGCCCAGCACCGACGATGCTTACAAGACGGTGATCGCATCGATCTGCGGTCCGACCAGCCGCTGGCAGATGATGCGTCACTGGAACATCATCAATCCCGGCGATCATGACTATGGAATGGACGATGTGAAGGGCCCCGAACAAATTGTGATTCGGCTGAAGAATGGTCTGGGTCAGGATCGCGATTACATGCGGCGCAACTTTCAAATCGTGCACCACCTGATTACCGGCGACGAACAGGTCGACCCGCTGATCAATCCGAAGAAGTGGCGCGCCTGGAAGATGCCCAATCGCGACTTCACATTGGCCATCGTCGACTCGCGGCTGTGGCGTTCCAGTCAAGACACGGCGATTTGGGATGACGAAGGTTGGGGGCACGATCGTGAACTCTACGATCGAGCTGATCCGACGCGAAGTCTGTTGGGTGAGGAACAGTTTGCGTGGCTGCAGCAACTGATTCGGACCGATTCCTCACGCCTGATTTGTCTGACGGGTCTGAACGGTCTGCATACGATTTGGACCGGCGGCAAAGCGTACAGCAAGACCGAGGACGATTTTCCACAGCGCGATCGAGTCGCGGCCGACTACGCCGGTTGGGTAGCGGCGGGGGCGAATCGCGTCATCGAACTGCTGGGCTCACGCGACGGGGTCGTGACCGTCTACGGGGACGTTCACAACGGATGCATCATGAAGAATACCGATCACGGCTTGATTGAGTGCAGCTTTGGTCCGATCGGTCGCAGTGGTGGCCGTTCTGTGATTGAGGGTTTCGGTCCCAACATGAAGGACTTCGACGGTCGCCCCTTGCAGGTC
>JARFQX010000018.1 GCA_029287555.1 Rubripirellula sp.
GCGACAGCACCGGCGCAGCCGGCGGCCACCCCAGACGCCACCGCGTCGGATGACTTCGGCCCCATTCGTCCGGAGCGAATGAGCAAGATCCGCCGCACAATCGCCAATCAGATGCTTGTCAGTTGGTCGTCGGTGCCTCGCGTGACCAACTTTGACGATGCCGACATCACGGATCTGGAACACCTGCGCAAATCGAGTAAAGAGGATTACGCGGCCCAGGGATTGAAGTTGACGACGATGCCTTTCTTGATCAAGGCCGTTGCCACGTCACTTCGACATCACCCCACGCTTAACGCCGTTATCGATGAGCAGAACGAGCAGATCATTTACAAGAACTACGTCAATGTCGGCATCGCCGTTGACACCGATCGTGGACTGGTCGTGCCCGTAATGAAGAATGCCGATACGATGGGAATTCCCGAGATCACGCGGGCCCTGGCAGCAATGGCGGGAAAGGTTCGTTCGGGCGATTTCGCCATTAGCGATTTGCGTGGCGGAACGTTTACGATCAGCAATCTGGGCGCGATCGGAGGTCAATATTCGACTCCAATCGTGAATGTTCCCGAAGTGGCGATTCTGTTGGTGGGTCGCAGCCGAAAGATGCCGGTCGTGATGCCCGACGATTCGATCAAGCCGCGTCTGATGATGCCGTTAAGTATCTCGTACGATCATCGGCTCGTTGATGGAGCAACCGCGGCGAGATTTCTCAACGACGTCATCGGCTACCTTGAAGCGCCCAGTCGACTGCTGCTGGCGCTGTAATGCTACAGTTTAGAATTGAGCCTGTTAGTGCCGATGCACGGAATGTGGAAGCCTGGGACGCAAGTCCCAGGTTGTGATCAGGTGAAACCCGGCCTCCGCGCCCTGCGATCGGCCGCAGTGCGGCCGATCGCAGGTCGCGGAGAAGAATCAAAACGCATCCGAATTCCTGGGACTTGCGTCCCAGGCTGGAAGGCGTCATCGCTCCGCGATTTAAGAAACTTGCAGAACTTCGAGATGCTTCGACGAGGGACGCCAATCGTTGTAGAAGACTTCCTCGCTCATCGCCGTATGATGAGAATATCCGCTACGGCGTTGCCCGGAGGGAGAGTGGTTCATCAACTTGATGGAACGAAAGCGTGCTACAAGGAGTCAGTTCGCATCCACAATCGCTTGCATCGACATGAGACAACCGAGACCTAGATGACGTGGGATGGGATCGATTACGGGTGGGTGTTTCCGGCCGCCTCCATCTTGGTAGCATCGATCGCACTGCTCTCTTTGGTCACCGCCTTTCATGCGCTGCGTCACGTGCGCACGTCTCAGGCCGCGGTGGGATGGACGGTCGCCCTGATCACGCTGCCGATGATCGCGCTTCCGCTCTACTGGGTGTTCGCGCGACATCGCTTCGAAGGTTACCGAGAGGCGATTCGCGAAATTGGCGAGCGTCACCAGCAATCGGTGCGGGCGGTCCAGAACGAATTGCAGACGGCGGAGCTTGCCCGCAGCACGCAACAGCAGTCCGCCTTGGAGCAGTTGGCCGACGTGCTCGACACGCCAATCAGCAGGGCACAGCGCGCTGAGCTGCTGATCGACGGCCTGGCGTTCTTCGAAGCGGTTCTTTCAGCGATTTCGAGCGCTTCAAGCTACATCTACGTCGCCTTCTACATTCTGCGCGACGACGAAATCGGCCGAAAGTTTGCCGATGCGGTGATCGAGCGGGCGCGGGCCGGTGTCCAAGTGCGCATTCTCTATGACGAAGTCGGCTCCATTCGATTACCTCGCAGTTACCTGTCGAGACTTCGCGCCGCCGGGATTGACGTCAATCCGTTCAACACACGACAGGGCTGGTTCAATCGATTCCAAATCAACTTTCGCAATCATCGCAAGATCGTCTTGGTCGACGGCCACACCGCAATCGTCGGTGGACTGAATGTTGGTGATGAGTATCTTGGACAAGGCATTGACAAACCGCGGTGGCGCGACACCGGTTTGCTCATCGAGGGACCGATTACCCGAAAGGTCCAAGCCGTTTTTGCTGGGGATTACTACTGGGCGGCACGACACGATCTTCCCGAAGCTCGTTGGGCGGACACACCCACCGCTTCGGACCGAGCCGATGTCAACGACGCGTTCGATCCCGGCAACGCCGTCGTTTGCGCGACCGGCCCGGCCGACTCGCGACCGCGCGCGACGATGATGTTCTCGAGCCTGGCGGCCTCCGCGCGATACCGCCTCTGGATCAGCACGCCTTATCTTGTTCCAGATGAACCTTCGCTGGTCGCCTTGCACATGGCCCGCTCGCGCGGCGTCGAGGTTCGCATTTTGATTCCAAACCATGCGGACCACTGGAGTGTCTACCTTGCAGGCTTCCACTACGCGCACGAACTGTCCGAAGCGAAGATTCCCGTTTACCGATACACCGGCGGCTTCATGCACCAAAAGTGCATTCTGGTGGACGATGAACTCGCCCTGGTGGGCTCGACCAATCTTGACAATCGGTCACTCTACCTGAACTTTGAGTTGATGGTCGCAGTCCAAGACACGGACTTCGTTAGGGAGGTGCATCGAATGCTCAAGGCCGACTTTGCCCAGGCGATCGAGACCAACTCGCCACATGCCCGAGCCAGGCCCTGGTTCGAACGCGTCGGAACCGCCATCGCCCGATTATTCAGCCCCATCCTCTGAAACTGAGCTCTCGCAGCAACAGCGCCCCCTCCTTCACCCTTCACCCTTCGCCCGCCCTTTACAGCGGTTTGCGCAGGAAGTGGACGTCGACATCGGGATGCGAGGGGTCGCGGATGAAGCCGTACTTTTCGTAGGCCCGACGAGCGGGAACGTTGTCCTCGTAGACCTCCAAGGTCAGTCGACAACAGTCCCGCCTGCGGGCAATTCTCTCGACCTCATGGAGCATCGCCGCGGCGACCCCTTGGCCACGAAAACGGTCGGTCACGATCACGTCGTGGATGTTGACCAGCGGTCGCATTTCAAAGGTGGAGAATCCGTAAAAGCAGTTGGTCAGGCCAACGGCCTCGATCCGCGACCGATCGGCATAGGCCAGCACGCTGAAGGCGGTGGAAAACCCGGCTAGCTTCTCGGGGATCTGGGACAACTCGGGCCGGTCGCAGCACTCGAATTTGGCGTACTCATGCAGCAGCAGCGTCAAATCTGCCGAATCCTTCGGGTCGAGGTAGTCGACTTGTTTGACGGGGAAGTTCATACCGCAGCGATGGGGATGTGGTTCGGAGCAGGTATTCTATCGAATCCCCTGAACCGCTGTCGCTGGCGCGCCAAGCTATAATCGTCGTCACCATTTGCTTGGCCGTCCGCCAGGAATTGTCGAACCACCGCTCGCCCCACGTGAGGCTCGTCGATGCGCCCGTTGCCTTGGTTGATCTCTTGCCTGTTCGTGTTGCCCGCCATGGGTGAGGACTGGACTCGATTTCGCGGTCCGGACGCTTCCGGTGTATCGTCGCAACGGGTGCCGACCACGTGGAGTGATTCGGAAAACCTGGCGTGGCGGACCGAACTTCCCGGCAAGGGTTCAAGCAGTCCGGTGGTCCATCAAGGTCGTATCTACCTGACCGCCTATTCGGGTT
This sequence comes from Rubripirellula sp., assembly GCA_029287555.1. Lineage (GTDB taxonomy): Bacteria > Planctomycetota > Planctomycetia > Pirellulales > Pirellulaceae > Rubripirellula. Next base: position 3,579 of record JARFQX010000018.1, read on the forward strand.
ACGGGTTGGATGCCGAGCAACCGGGCAATCGCGAGGACTTGTTGTTGCACGTCGTCTGTCTCGATCTCGAGTCCGGAAAGATCATTTGGGACCAGACCGTCGAGCCGGACGAAAGGGAGCAAGAAATAACCAATCGGATCGCCGACCACGGCTATGCCTCGCCGACGCCGTGCGTGGACGAGACGGGAGTGTATGCGTCGTTTGGTCCGTCCGGTGTGATGGCGTTCACGCTCGACGGTGACCAGCGTTGGCGGACCAGCGTCGGAAGCAAAACGGCCGGCTTCGGCGC
>JARFQX010000321.1 GCA_029287555.1 Rubripirellula sp.
ACCTCTAGCGTCCTGCCACGAACCGCATGTTCGCGACCTTTCGCAGATCGACCGGAAAGCGGTCGCGAGAACGGGTGCTGGACCACTCCTGGTAGTACCGATCGAGCGAACGAATCAGGTCTCGTCGACTGACGATTCCCAACAGGTTTTCACCTTCGACCACCGGCAGGTGCCGATAGTGATGACTGATGAAGATCGAAGTCAGGGTGAAAACGTCCTCATCGGGTCCAATGCATACCGGATGTCTCCGCATCATGGTTTCGGCACGCTGCGGCGGTGCCGGATTCCCGTAAAACACACCATTGGCCAAATGGTCCAGGCAATCCTCTTCGGAGATAAAGCCGAGCAGAATCCGCTTGTTCCCTTCCTTGCGTACCACCGGCGCGTTGGAGATTTCGTGCTTCAGCAGAAACTTGGCAACGTCGTACAGGTCCGTTTCCGGTTCGAGTGTGTGTACATGTCGAGTCATGATGTCTCGGGCGCACGGAGTCTCCTTCGGATGGGCAGCTTCGGTGTCCTTGGCACTCGGGTTGAAATCAGTCATCGGTTGTTCCCTTCCTTTGCTCAAAACAGGACGCGCGTCGGCCCTGAAACCGGCTCGTGTGTCACTGCCTCACGTGTCACTACCTCACCGTGTCACTACCTCACGTGTCACTACCTCACTGGGGGGCTGGGCTCATTCGCTCACCTTCTCCCCAACGCGAAGCAGAAGCGAATGCCATGCCAACCTGGCGGTCGCTTTCTCCGAATCGAGAAGAAGGGAGAGCTCCCGATCCGCTCAGGACGCGACGGCGTCCCCGTCGGCCGCAGCGGCACGTTGAAGTTCCTTTTTGAGAGCTTCGACTCGCTCGGCTTCGGTGCCGGCGACGTTGATCGCTTCGGACGTATCGACCGAGAGATCGAAAAGCTCCGTCTCTTCGTTCTCACCGTGGCTCCGTACGATCAGTTTCCAGTTTCCGCGACGAAGCGAAGCCGCGCGCTCGCGGGGCCCAACGGAGTACAGCGAACGCGGTCGCAAGGGAGTTCCCTTCGTCAACAGCGCGGAGAGATCATCGCCATCCCAATTCAAGTCACGGCGCGGCTGGTATCCCGCCAACGCACAGAACGTCGGCATCCAGTCGGTGATGATCAAGGGCGTTTCCAGCCGCCGCGGCTCGCACCGAGCCGGCCAGGAAAGGAGGGTTGGTACCCGTGTGCCGCCCTCGTACAGCGTACCTTTTCCGCCGCGCAGCGGTCGGTTGTTGCCAGTCAAGCGGCCATTGGGACAGTTGTCGTCCGGATACTTCAGGTCGTTGTTCTCGACGGTGCTGCCGCCATTATCACTGGTAAACACCAAGAGCGTATCGCGATAGATGCCCTTGGACTCGAGTGCCGCAACGATTCGGCCGACGCCGTCATCGAGATGCATGACCGACGCGGCGTAATGCCGGGCGACTTCACCGGTAATCGACTCAGGAACACGGTCGAGCCACCGTTGGGGTTCCTTGAGCGGCAAATGCACAGCGGTGTAGGGAACGTAGAGAAAGAACGGTGCACTGCCGCGTGACTCGATCCAATGCACCGCTTCGTCCGTCAGCAAATCGGTGACGTGACCATCTTCTTCAATCAAATCGCCATTGCGATGCCAAGTGCGAGAGTAGGGGCCTTTTTTGTATCGGTGGTTCCAGGGGCTGACACCGCCGGCAAGCGAACCGTAGGCGTGATCAAAGCCGAACTGATTCGGCCCCCACTTGGGGAGCGATCCGAGATGCCACTTCCCAATCAGACAGGTTTCATAACCGACCTGCTTCAGAGCGCGCGGCAGCGTCAAGGTGTCGGTGGGCAGAGCCAAGGTATTCGTTGGCGTCGTGATCCCGAATCGACTCCAGTAACGCCCGGTCAACAAACCTGCGCGCGTCGGGCTGCAAACCGGCGCGACATGATGTTGTGTCAACTCAACGGCCTCGCTGGCCAATCGATCAAGATGGGGCGTCGGGGCATTGCCTCGATGAAACCCCACATCCGCCCAGCCGAGATCGTCTGCCATGATGAAGACGATATTCGGGCGCTTTCTCGACTCGGCATAAACCGCGCCGGGAAAAGGGAGCGTTGAAATCGAGACCAGGACTGCCAAGCAACCGATCGCCTTGAAGGTCCAAATGAGAGGAAGCACGATCGCGCGACCAATGTCCGTCCCGAGGGCAAGCAATCCGATCATATTTGACTCAGCACTGATGCGTACGCTTTCTGGTTCGGTTGCCTGACGTCCAGCAAGCCGTTTCAATCTCGCTTTGCCAGTCCTTCTTTGAGCAAACCTTCCGCAAACATTTCGCCGAGCAATTTATTGAGCTCTTGCTGGCGAAAGGGCTTGGCGAGGTAGCCATCCATTCCGGCCTCCATGCAGCGTTTTCGATCGCCCTTCATCGCGTGGGCAGTCATGGCCACGATGGGGATGTGCGAATGGGTTTCGGATTCGGCTTGGCGAATCCTGCGTGTCGCGGCGATCCCATCCATCACGGGCATCTGAACATCCATCAGAATCAGGTCGTGCTCGCCCGTCTCCCAGCACGTGATCGCTTCCTCGCCGTTCTCGGCTATCTCGACGACGTGCCCCCATTTTTCCAGGATTCTCTTGGCAAGGACCTGGTTTGCTTTGCCATCCTCCACAAGCAGAATGCGAAGCTTGGAGTCACTCGGAAGTGACGACTTGACTTTCTTAACCTTCATCTTGGCTGGTCTTCGCTTCCCAGCCGCCATCGTAATGACATCAAGTAACTCAGAATGTTTGGTGGGTTTCATCAAATGCGCTTCGATGCCGAGATCATGACACCGCTTCGCATCGCCGGACCGGCCACCCGAGGTTAACAGAATGATAGGCACGTCTTTGAGTTGTTCGTGTGAACGAATCTTTTCGGCAAGCATGAAACCATCCATTTCCGGCATCTGTACATCGCTGATCAAGAGCGGTCGCGTGATTCCCCGAGAAACACGTCGCTCAAGCTCCTCGATGGCCTGCGATCCCCGCTCGAAAATCGCAACTTCCATCCCCCAGTTGGACAAGACCTGCTTGAGTATTTGGCGGTTGGTTTCATTGTCATCCACCACCAC
>JARFQX010000088.1 GCA_029287555.1 Rubripirellula sp.
GAGGAGTGAACCGAGCCGATGATTCAACCGAGCGTGCAGCGTGGGCTCGCCGGCCGCTAACGATCGTGATGAAACAGCCTTTTGCGGTCCGGTTGGGTGACGCGGCCGTGAATGTCCTGCAGGATCTTCTGCTCCAACGACGTGTCGCGGCCAAGGGGGATCCAGCCCAAAGTCTGGGGCGTTGCATCGAAGTTGTCGTCGAGTCGCACGACGGTTCCATCGTGTCGCCTCGTCGAAGACGCTTCCGTTGCGAATTGACTGCGATTGGTATCCTCGAGGTCCTTTTGCACAACGACCTCAAGCAAGTATCCCGCACCGGCCGGACGGACGGTGACGATCGCTCGGCGTCGAATCGACTGCAACGTGCTCTGAAGACGCTCAAATCCCGATGTCGAATCCTTCCGCCAGGGTTCCAGCAGCGATGCGCCGATTCGATAGGACGTTTCGACGCGTCCGTCGAGCACAATTCCTGCGGAGTTCTGAACCGGCTGTTCCCGAGCAATCCGAAAGTAATCGTCCAAGGCATCGATGACTTGCGACCAAACGAAATTGTCCTCGGCCGGCGGAAGCTCCAACGGATTCGGAACAAAGTTCTCTGGGATTTGATTATTCAGACGATAGGCAAGCCGCCCGCAGCCCCAGTGCACCGGCATCAGCAGTGTGCAAGCGACGAGAGCCAGCTGTCCAAGCCGTCGCCGCGCACCGAAATCAGGACCGCTCGGCATGGCTCGCTCAGCGTTGCTTGGACACGGAATAGCGGCGGGCGATGCTGGCGGGTAGAGGTTTGGCACCCGGCACGTCGTCGGGAAACAATGACCAAACCGGAATCATGCCCCTCATCGTCTCCATCACTTCCACCTGGGACTTGGCAATCTTCGACTTGCGAATCATCGATCGAATCTCATCTTGAACTTCGCTGAGGGGCGTGAAGCCGGCCTCTTGCCGTTCCAGGACACGAACGATGTGAAAACCGCTCTCGTCTTCGATGATCTCGCTCATCGCATTGAGAGGAATGGAGAAGATTTGCTTATCAAGTTCATCCGAGGCGAGTGCGCCCTGGGCCGTCCAGTCGTGCAAGCCGCCCTCCTTGCCAAACGGTTCCTGGCTTTTCTCTCGCGCAACCGCCTGCATGCTGCCCCCGAAATAGGCTTCGCGTCCCATTTCCCAGATCGCTTCGTGCGCCGCTTGCCGGGAGGGGAATTTGGAAAACAGCACGGTCAACTGTTCCCATCTCGCTCGGTTGGGTCGTTCGAAGTCTTCCTGGTTTTCGTAGTAATACTCGTTGATTTCGGCGATGGAGACGGATGGTTCGCGGTCAATCTTGCTGCGAATGTAAAGGTGTCCGAGCATTGAGTCGATGAAATCACGCTGCCGCGCCGCCAGCGAGCTTCCCTTCTTGCGGAGTTGTTCATCCAACAACGTCAGGTCTTCAACATCGTATTGCTTCTTGAGCTCGGGAATCTCCGTTTCGAAAAACATCTGTCTGGCGCGAGCCGTCAGTTTTGCATCAGCTTCCTCGCGTTTCTCGGCGACTTGCGTGCCCACTTGGTCGAGCAAAAAGGCTTCGCGCATCATCTTGTTTTGGATCGCCTGGGCAAGCAGTCCCCGCATCAGGTTGATCCGGGCAAAGTGCAACTGGTCCTCCGGAACGACCTGGTTGGTCTTGGCAAGAACGTCGGTAATCCGGGCTTCGACTTTGGGCATCACATCGCCGAGCAAGATTGGAGTCTGCCCGACGCAGGCGACAATGGCGGCCGGATCTTCGGGAATCTGGACCTGGTTTGCCTTGTCGACCATCTGACGCGTCGGGACCTGGCCCGTGCACAAGCCCGGTGAGAACAGGCCTGCGAGCAGAAGGGGAATCAGAAGCTGGTGACGAAGCAGCATTCGTTATTCTTGCGACACGAGTGAAAGTAAGCGTGGATTCGATCGTTTGCTTGTAATCGGAGCCATCGGGCGGAGACAAGAGAGAAATCGCCCTGGAGTCGATGCTTCGGGTTACCGCCTCGGTTTGATCGGACGCAGCGCCGGGCGGAAGGCACCATCTCGTTGAAGTCATTCGTCGGGACCGCCCCCCGAATCAGCGGAGGATTCCGCACTTTCCGCTACGATTGCCCGTTTTTGCCGCCGATTCCTCGCTCTCTTTGCGGATTGCTATCTCCCGCTACCGATTCCTCTCTTTCGGTACGGCGCGTCTTTTTCGTAGCCTCCGCGAAACGGCAACCATGGCGATCCAAGCCCCCTGCAAATTGTCTCCAGCAACGCCGCGCGAAATCATGTCGAGCGATCCGAAATCGGAACACCAAGCATTGATCTCGATCAGCCCTCGCCCTTCGAGCGAAGAGGCCGAGCGATTCGGGATGGCCAGCCTGCTGTGGGTCGCCTGCATCACGATGCTGCTGGTCCCCATGGCGACCCTGCTCGATATGCCGATCGCCCGTTGGTTCGCGGCCCGTCCGCTTCCCGAGATTGTCGGCGATGTCCTGGACTCCTCATTGATCTACGCCCATGGTTCGGGCATTGCATTGATCCTTGTTGGCGTCCTGCTGCTTGCGCCGAGATGTCGCTGGCATGTACCCCGCCTCGCGGCGCTCGCCTTGGGCGGCAGCGCTGTCTCGACTTTAACCAAGATGTTCGTGCTTCGACCTCGACCCAACTCGCTCAACCTGGACATGGCAGGCAATGACTATGCCTGGGTTTGGTCGTTTGACTGGACGTTGCAGCATGTTGCCGAGTTCGACGCCAGCACGCGTGCGTTTCCCAGTGCTTACTTGGCGACGGCAACGGCGCTAACGGTTGGATTGTGGGTGGTGCTGCCTCGCGGTCGCTGGCTGTTCGCCGTGCTGTGCGCCGGGACCTTGCTGCAGCGACTGTACTGCGGCGCCCACTTCCTCAGCGATCTATTCGGCTCAGCAGCGATTGGGCTGTGGTGGTCGTTTGTCTGTTACCATCCCAGGCTGATGGGAACCCTGTTTGACAAAATGGAACCGGAACGTCGTCCACGTCGGCGATCATGGATCGACCTGAAAGCCGACATCGCCGCTTCCCACCCACCGGCTCCATCACAGTCGGCCGAAGCAGAATCGCCCCAGCCACCATCGAGAAAGGTCGCCTAAGCAACCACCTCGCCACTCGCCACTCGCCTCTCGCCTCTCGCCTCTCGCCACTCGCCTCTCGCCTCTCGCCACTCGCCTCTCCCTCACACCTTCATTCGATCGCGCAGCGGGTGGATGATCTTGCGGCTGTCTCTTATACACATCT
>JARFQX010000191.1 GCA_029287555.1 Rubripirellula sp.
GGCGTCACCGGAAGCGGCAAGACCGAAGTCTACATACGGGCGATCGAGCATGTCGTCAAATTTGGACGAGCCGCGATCGTGCTTGTCCCCGAGATTAGCCTGACCCCACAAACGCGAGGTCGATTTGAGCGACGGTTTCCTTCGGTCGCCGTACTGCACAGCCAGATGACGCCGGCGGAACGGCATTTCCAATGGCAACGAATCCGGCGTGGAGAAGTCCAAGTCGTCGTCGGGCCGCGCAGCGCCGTCTTCGCTCCGCTACCTCGGCTGGGGTTGATCATCTTGGACGAAGAGCATGATGGATCGTTTAAACAAGATAGCCAACCCAGATACCACGCCCGAAAGGTCGCCTTTGCCCGCGCTCAATCCCTGAAGATCCCCCTCATTTTGGGAAGCGCGACGCCGTCACTGGAGTCATGGTACGCAACTCAATCGGGGAACGCCGAACTGATTTCGATGCCCAACCGTGTCGGCAACCGTCCGATGCCAGATGTTCAACTGGTCGATCTTCGCATCAAGGAGGAACGTTCCCGCGGCGGCGCGATCAGTCGCCAATTGCACCATGCCGTCAATGAAACGTTGCGTGAAAACGGGCAAGTGATTCTGCTTTTAAACCGCCGGGGATTCGCGACCACGATCCAATGTCCCTCATGCGGCCATGTTGTTGCCTGCCCCGATTGCGAAATGCCACTGACTCACCATCGCGACGGGGATAAAGCGGTTTGCCACTACTGTGACTACACCATCGCCACGCCACCGTGGTGCCCGGAGTGTCGATTCGACGGCATTCGTTACGGCGGAATCGGGACTCAGAAATTAGAAGTCGAAGTGAAGGCACGCTTTCCCGACGCCCGCGTCGCCAGAATGGACAGCGATACAATGCGCCGGCCGGGAAGCCATCAAAAGGTCCTCTCGGCCTTCCGTGGCGGCGAATTGGACCTGTTGCTCGGCACCCAGATGATCGCCAAAGGGCTTGACTTTCCAAACGTCTTGCTGGTCGGCGTAATCAATGCCGACGCCGCCCTGCACTTCCCTGATTTCCGTGCCGGCGAACGTACCTTTCAGTTGGTCACGCAAGTCGCTGGACGTACCGGTAGAGGAGATCGCGGTGGACGCGTGATCGTGCAGACCTTCTCTCCGGAACACATGGCGATCCAAGCCGCGTCGCGCCACGATTACATTCAATTCGCGAAAGCGGAAATCCTCAACCGGCGAAAATTCAATTACCCTCCATTGGGATCCGTCGCACGAATCATCATCCGGGGCGACGTGGAAGAAGTGACCGAAGCGACGGCAAACTCGCTACTGCAAAGGCTCGAATCGGCGCGAGAACGGCTGGGCGCCGAAATTCGTTTGCTCGGCCCCGCGCCGCCACCGATCGCAAAACTTCGCGGAAAGTACCGATTTCATCTTCTGCTGCAATCGCTCGATCCCCTCCAACTCGGTGCGACCATCCGAATGGCGACCAAGACCTTCAAGATTCCCGAAAAGGACCACGTCCAATATGTCATCGACATCGATCCGATGGACATGCTTTGACGATACGGCAAGCCGCATCAGCACGATGATCGAGCAATCGGTCAATGCTCGCGAGACTACTTCGCCTTCTTCTTGCGAGCAGCGAGACGCTTCATTTTCTTCACCTCACCCGCTGCGACCACCCATCCGCGACAGTTCTTTGCGCCACACTGACATTGAGGGATCCACCACGCAGCTTCCCACTGATAGTCAAATGTCAGCTCGGTCCCGGGCTCGATGTTGCACCGGGCGATCAAACCGTTGGTCGTGTCGGTCAACTGCAGCATATCGCAGTTTGGACTGCATGAATGATTGATAAACGCACCCGGGATCGCCGGTTCCAGATACCAGTCGTCTTCCAAATGCATCGCGTAGGTCGATCCATCGTATTCCTTCGCGGGAATCAACTGCCCGGTAATTTCAAAAACGACTTCGCCGGGCAAAAACTGACGCGAAGCGAAAACGCCACAGCCCAATTCACCGCCATGATCCTGCACGTAGACGTCGCGGTCCTCGTACCGACGGTATCCGTAGTCTTGGTCAACAGCCGACTGAAGCTTCTTGCGGCGTTTTTTCGAGAGTTGCATCTTGCGTCCGATTCACTCCAATAGACTTTCGATAGCGACAACTTGCTCGCTTCCCTCTATTTAATAACCGAAATCGCGCACTCTCGGGAGTGGTCATTTTGGGCTTGCCATGTGAAAAGTAATTGACGGCCCTTCGTGGGCAATAGGGCAAAACATTCTGCCAATCTGGATCAACAGGCTCTTCGTTCGCCCTCCGAAATGCGTTTTTTTTTTTCAGTGCGACCTGAATACGCATTCCTCCGATTGATAGTCCATACGACGCTCGCCGCGAGGGACAGATCACGAGCATCGCTATGAGAACGGCCCTGTCAACGGGTGTGGAGCAAGGGGAAATCGTTTGGGTGTGTCACCGAACCGCCCAAGGTCGTTACAATACTGCTTCGGTTACTCAATCCAAATTACGTCAGTCCACGGCGAGGGTGCACGGCGATGCTCGATTCGGAATTCGAATTCACACAGTCCGAGACGTTTGGTTTGACCGACATTGGTATGAAACGCGCTGTTAACCAAGACCAGTTTTTGATCGCGGAGTTGAGTAAGTCCATGCTCGTCTCAGCATCCAGTCTTGGCGAGATTGAAACGGGGCGTCTATTTGGTGGTATCAAGGGTCAAGTTCTACTCGTGGCCGACGGAAGTGGAGGTAACGCGGGCGTCGAGAAAGCAAGCAGCTTGGTTCTGCAGCATCTGATAAGCCGGTTGCTCAACAGCGTTCACTGGTTCTTTCAATCCGATACCGGCTCCGAAGAAGAGTTTATCGATGGCCTGAAGAATCTGCTGATCGACGCGCACACACGTGTGCTTGAAGAGTCTCGTGAAAACCATGCGGTCGCAGGAATGGGCACGACACTGACGATGGCCTACATCCATTGGCCGACCATGTATGTCGTTCATGCCGGTGACAGTCGATGCTATCTGATCCGCGATGGAGTCGCGCAACAGCTGACAAAGGACCACACGCTCGCGCGTCAAATGGTAGAAGCGGGAGGCATGAAACCCGAAGACGAGGCAACCAGCCGGTGGAGCAACGTCCTTTGGAATGTCGTCGGCGGAAATTCACAACGTGAATTGCTGGCCGAAGTCCACCGTGTGGACTTGCGCGATGACGACTCCGTCGTTCTCTGCAGCGATGGTTTGTATCGCTATCTCGATCAAAAACAGATTGCGAAGATGCTGGCGAATCAACCCGATGCATCGGTCTTGTGCAAACAACTTGTCGACCTCGCTAACGGGCGAGGCGGGGAGGATAACGTGACAGTGATCGTTTCGCACCCGACACGTAAGCGACCATCAAATTCGGGCGACACCATGTTCAGTATTGATCCCAGGCATGTGGAAACCTGGCCGGAAGTTCATCCGGCCCAAGCC
>JARFQX010000198.1 GCA_029287555.1 Rubripirellula sp.
TCTTGAAGGAATGCAGGAACTGCCGCCGGAATGTGCATCGGTGAAACGGATCCCCTCACGTGCAATCCGATCAATATTGGCTGTCTCAATCCGGCTCTTCGGATTGTTGCATGACACGTCTCCGTATCCCATGTCGTCCGCGAGGATCAGCACAATATTCGGGTTGCTCACCTCCCGTTCGTCTTCCGCCAAAGCAATACTTGAAGTCAGAACGAGGCCGATAAGAAGAGCGAAGCGAATGCACATCGCGACTGCTTCTCGCGCTGGGTCTTGAACGGCAAAATCTTTCCAAAATCTCATTCCAAGCCACCTCTGAAGCGGTTGTGGCCCCATTCGTCGAGCCACCATTGTAGTAACATTACGGCGTCTGGATCCGATCGGAGTGCCACGCACGCAGCGACGGCCGGGGGGCGGTTCGCAAGACCAACCAAGCGGCGACAAAAACCGACGCCTGATGCGGAACGCGGATTCAAGTCGGGTGCATCAGCCGCTCGGGAGTATGGCTTTGCTGTAAGATCGCGGCCGCTGGAAATGCCGTCGACCACGTTGCCAGCTCGCGGACACCCACAAAAACGCACGACTTGGCATGGCTCCGGCGACCAGGTCATTGTCGGGATGCTAATATCTGGCCGTTCGGTCGCACGTATCGCAGATTGCCACTTTTCAACTGATTTTCGGAGAGTAGAGAGATGAAACGAACAGCCTTGCTATTGACCATGACCGTGTTTGGGTTGGTCTTGAGCCAACCGGCGCGGGCCCAGAAGTCGGCCCAGAAGTCGATCGCTGAAACCGCCGCGGATGCCGGTAACTTCAAGACCTTGGTGGCGGCAGTCAAAGCGGCCGGATTAATCGAGACCCTTGCCGGACAAGGTCCTTTCACCGTCCTCGCACCGACCGACGAGGCGTTCGCGAAGCTGCCCGACGGGACCGTCGAAGCGCTGCTCAAGCCGGAAAACAAGCAGAAGTTGATTTCGATTCTGAAGCTTCACGTCGCCTCGGGCGAGCTCACGTCCGACATGGCGAAACCGGGTGGCGAGTTTCCGACGCTCGAGGGGACTCCGCTCGAAGTCAACGTCGAGGGCGAAAAAATCACCTTGGGCTCGGCTGCCGTCGTCAAGGCCGATATCGCTTGCTCCAATGGCGTCATCCACGTGATCGATGCAGTGATTCTTCCACCGTCGTCCGTCAACCCCGACGCAATCGTCGGCACTTGGAATTACACCAAGGCAATCAAGAATGGCGAAGCGAGGACCGCGGAAGACCTCAAAGACCAGACAGTCAAGATCACGAAAGACTCTTGGACTCTCGACGGGGAGGCCAAGTTTGTCATGGATTACGAAATCAAATCTGAAACCACGCCGAAGCAGATCAAATTCACCATAACGCAAAGTCCGTTCGGTGCCGGGATGTCGACTGGCGGAGTGATCAAGATGGAAGACGACCAGTTGGTTGTCGCCTACGCAGCAACGGGCGGAGACGCTCCCAAGAGCTTCACGTCGGAACCCGGCAGCGGTGTCAACGTCTTCTATCTGAAGCGAGCGAAGTAGCAGGCATTTCGGGCCGCGGTGCTCCATTTGGGTCGGCTGCCGCAGTCAGAGGCTCGTATTTGAATCGCAACAGCCCCGACTGCGAGCGGCAAACTGGTTACGCTCGTGCCGGCTGCTGTTTTCGCCATCGGAGCGGTCCCTTCACAGCTTTCGCTCTACGAGTCACGGCCACGCTCGACGAGACAGACGTTTGGAAGACGATCCCCCAATGTCAATTCGAGTCTGGATCGATGCCGATGCCTGCCCTGGCCCCATCAAAGATCTTGTCTTTCGGACCGCCGAACGTCTGCAAATCGAGACGATTCTCGTGGCCAATCAGTCGATCTGGATTCCCGCTTCCGATTGGATCTCGCGGATGACGGTTCCTGGCGGGCCGGATGTCGCCGACGATGCGATTGCCCACCGGGTTCAACCCGGTGACGTGGTGATCACGGGCGATATCCCCCTGGCGTCCCGAGTCGTGGAGAAAGAGTGCGTCGCGATCGGGACTCGAGGCGAGCTCTACGACGACAAAAGTGTGCACGCGCGCCTGGCCGCGAGAAACCTGATGGACCAACTCCGCGCATCGGGCATGGAGACCTCCGGACCCAAGCCGTTCGACCAGAAAGACGTGCAAGCCTTCGCCAACCAGCTCGATCGCACGCTCACTCGCTTGAGAAAACAGCGGAAGTAGAACTGACGAAGCAAATCGGCTTCGGTTTTTCAGTGGAAATCCGCTGTTTGCGGGCCCACGGTCACTTTCGGGCTGTTGAAGGGATCTTCTTTGATAACGACAGAAGCTCTATGATTACGTGTTCTAAATTTGATGGACGCTCAATTGGGAATGGAATGACATCATTAGATTTTCTTGATTCAATCGAAATCCAGGCGTTGCCAGAAGATCTCGACGATGACGGTTTCGTCAGCATCTGGAACATCGCCTCAGCATCGTGTGATGGTGATTTGACGAAGACTCGTGCCTTGGCCGCGCAGTTGCTCGGGTTCCTCTGTAAGAAGAACTGCGACTTTGTGGTTGTCAGTACGACGGACGCTGACTACTTGGACGCGTGGTTCGAGCGAGACAACAAACTCCTCTACGATTGGAACCACGACAGCGAGACGGTGGATGTTGTGGCTCAACATGCCGTCGTACCGTATAAGTCTCTGGTTATGTTCTTGGAGAATCAGAAGTTCAATTCACGTAGCAAGCACAGCCCTCGACGAGCTGACCGCGTCGAGTGGTTCACCAACCAATGGAATGTGGGTTAGAAACCACTAGCGGCGTCAACGAGCA
>JARFQX010000199.1 GCA_029287555.1 Rubripirellula sp.
GTTCCACGCCGGATCGGCGCGACGCTGGATTCGGCCTCCTTCTGCCGCCCCCCTCGCCCCACGCCCCTCGCCCCTCGCCCCACGCCCCACGCCCCTCGCCCCTCGCCCCTCGCCCCTCGCCCCTCGCGACTCGCGACACCCCACTGCCTCACTGCCTCACTGCCCTTCCGCCGCGGCTCGGTGATTTGGTAGTGAGCGGGCGTCATGAATGCTCCCTTCGTCCAGGCAAACGACGCGGTCCTCCACGCCGTCGCTCCGGAGACCCGCGCCTCCAAGGTTGCGGGCTTCGATGCGATGCGCGCGATGGCGGCCTTCGGTGTGGTGCTGTTGCACTGCTGTGTGCCTTACATGCAGCCGGCGGTCCCCGGTCTGGTTTGGCCGGTTCACGACACCGCCGATTTCTTCGTGGCACAGTGCTTCTGGACGATTGAACTCTTCATCATGCCGCTGTTTCTCGTCCTCGCTGGGTTCCTGGCCTGGAACTCGATTCAGCGTGCCGGGCCGCTGAGCCTGATTCGAAGCCGAGCCCGACGACTGCTTGTTCCGCTGCTCTTTGGCGTGGTGGTGATTTTGCCGCTCGACCTTTATGCATGGCTACTCGGTTGGGTCGCCGAGGGATTGATTCCCGCACAAAAACTTCGCAGTCTGAAATTTGACGGTGGGATTGATCGCGATCTATGGGGTCTGAGTCACCTTTGGTTCTTGCTGTACTTGTTTCTCTACGTCGTGACACTGGCGGCCGTAAACTGGGCATGGCATCGGATGCCCACGAAAAGGAAACGACGGGTTCATCCGGCCTTGGCGACCGCGCTGCTGGTCCTGATTGGCTGCGTCACCCTTTACGTTCGCCCCGAAGTGGTGTGGGGTTTCCAGCACCGGTTCCTGCCGGTGCCCAGCAAGTGGATTTACAGCGGGGTGTTCTTTGCACTCGGAGTGCTGCTGGCCCGATTCGACCCCAATCTCGAGTGGTTGAAATCACGGGCACCTCGTCTCGTGGCGCCCTCGTTGGCGTTCGTTTTGGCAGCTCTCTGTTTGGGTAGCTGGCATCTTCAGGGCGGATCAAGCGAGCTCGCCTCGATGACGCTGGCGGTAACGACGTGCTTCAGCGCGACGATGGTGACGCTATCGATCATCGGAGTCGCCGCGAAGCGAATCACCCGAGTTCCCCCGGTGGTGGGTTACCTGGCCGCTGCTTCGTTTTGGGTCTACATCGTTCATCATCCGATTCTTGGTCTGGTCCACATCGACCTGAAATGGATGCTGCCGAGCGTGAGTCCGGTCTTGAAGGTGGCTTTGGCGTTCTCGGTCACTTTGCTTTGCTCGCTCGCAACCTACGAAGTCTGGGTTCGCCGGACGGCCTTGGGCCGATTGCTAGGCTTCCAGTGGCAAATCCCAACATCGGGCCGAGCGGTGGCTCGAAGCGCGGATGGCGAGGACGTCATTTCAATGGACTCCAGCCGAGATTTCGACGAGAAAACCGGCTCGAGCTCGACGCGCCGAGCTGCCTGATCGGATCCCGTGATCAAGCTTCGGATCGGGTGGGCTGGTTGGGGCGACATCACCGTGGCGAATCGAATCACGCAGCGGAATTCCTCAGCGGGAGATGCTGGCATTCTGGTGTGTCGACGGCACCAAGGAACGCAGCGACGCCGATCCGGCAGAGGTTTTTGATCGGCGTCGAATCGTGGTTCGGTGCCGGATCGGCGCGTCGCTTGTTTCGGCCTACTCCGAATTCCCGGACACCCTCGGCAAATGGCTAGTGCTTTGTCGAACCTTGGATTTTGGGTGCCCGGGAAAAGGGGTCAGACACAAAAAGTGCGAAGCACCCGCAGGGCCGTTCCGGCTTTTGGTGACTGACCCCTTTTCCCGACCCCGGTTCAACCCCATTTTTGAGTTCTGACAAACCACTAGGGGCTTGGTGCTTGGGGGTCCGCCCGAAGTTGAAAACGTGATACCTTGATGATCCGACTTCGTGTTAGAGGAAAAGGATGGCGAAGGGTCTTTACACTCAAGGCATGTGCGTGCTTCTTCGAAAACCCGTTGCAACCGCGGAAATCCAAGAGCGGTTGAGCGGTTTTGACTTGGTGGGCGAAGACGAATCGATGGAAGATGACACAGCGTCGGTGACCCTCGTCTACGACTTTCGTCCCGAAGTGAACGGGCATCTGTTGGTCACGCCGGCTACCGGTCCGTGGCCGGACGAGATGGGAGACCCCGACGAGTCGCCCGAGCGGTTCATTGCCTGGTCTCTCGGCCAATTCGGGCCGCTGGCGTATCCGGGTTGCCTACAGCGGGCTGGCGAGCAATCCTGGGGATGGGAGCAGGGCACGCAGCAAATTCAGGATCACCACGCCCATGTTCGGCTGTTGATCAGTTACGTGTTAGGTGTCGAGGAGGGCGAGGACGAGGAAGTTCCTCTGTTACCCGAGGATTACGAACCCCTCGAAGAACTCACGTTTTTGACGCGGGCGGTTGCAGCGGTCTTGGAGATGCCCGAAGCGATCTGCTACTTCAATCCCGGTGGTGAAGTGCTTCGCGACGCCAGCGGTTTGCGGCGCGGACTGAACCATGCATGGAATCACGATCTGCCTCCGCTGGACATGTGGACCAATGTCCGGTTGTTCCGTGCCAATGACCAATGGTCGTTGATGGACACCGTTGGCAATGGCCAACTGGACCTTCCCGACCTGGAAGCGATTTTCGAAACCGAGCGTTACGAGGCGAGCGAGGTGGAAGGATTTCTTCGCAGCGCTTCGTTGTACTTGCTGCAAGGTGATGAGGAGGTCGAGGAAAGCGACACGGCCGACGGCCCCGGCGATACGCTCTGGATGGCGATGCAATGCATTGACGCACTGTCCGATCCACCTCGCCCCACGATTCGTTGGATCCCGCAGGACGATTCGCATCCGCCCGAGGAACTTCTTGAACGTGGTAGCGGTCCCGAATTGAGCGAAGACGACTGGGTCGAAGAGGACGACGAAGACGATCCCTTCGACGACTCACATGATCTCGACGAAGACCTCCCGTGATCGGCTAGTGCTTTGTCAAACCTTGGATTTTGGGTGGCCGGGAAAAGGGGTCAGACACCAAAAGTGCGGAGCACCCGAAGGGCCGTTCCGGCTTTTGGTGTCTGACCCCTTTTCCCGACCCAGTTCAACCCCATTTTTCAGTTCTGACAAACCACTAGTCCACTTTGACGGGGCTGATGAAGCCCTCGGGCTTGAGTGCCAGGACGGAGCACTGAATCCGATTGAGAATCTTCTCGGCCGAATTCCCCATCACCATTCCCGTGATACCGGATCGCGCGACGGTTCCCATGACCACCAGATCAACGTCGTCCTCCCAGGTCAGTTTCGCGATCACCTCGGCCGGTTCGCCCTTCAGCAGGTGAACGTGATCGGAAGTCGAATCTGTCTGATATTGCTTGAGGAAGTCGTCGAGCATCTGCGCGACCTGTTTCTCATTGTTGTGCTCAACTTGCTCGAACAACTCCTCTCCCATTCGTCCCTTGAGCATCTGTTCGTTCCAGATCGACCAGGCGTGGACGACCGAGAATCGTCCCCCATGATACTTGCTGATGGCCTCGGCCAATTCGTAGACCCGTCGGTTCAACCGTGCATCGAGCTCTTCGCCCGATGAGGTGTCGATACAGGCCAGGACGTGAGTGAATTTTGGGGTAGTGGCGGGTGAGACCAACCACACGGCACACGGACACTCGCGTAGCAAGCGAGTCCCGGTGCTGCCAAAGTAGCCGTGGGCGCGGCTGTCCTGTCCCTTGGCAACTCGCATCACCAGGTCGTGATCCGCTTGCATGACTTCGCGAATGATCTCGACCGATGTCTTGCCGTTTAGCACTTTCGTTTCGACTTGCAGTCCACGGCTGCGCAGTGGCTCGGCGAGCGATTCGAGTTCGGCCTCCTTTTCCCGGATTATCAATTCACGAACGTGTTCGTGATCATTCATTGTCAAGCGGACCGTCCAGGAGAAGTCCTTGACGCCGTCGACGATTTTCAACGTAGCACCGGAAAGCAGGGCGATTTCACCCGCCTCGTCAACAATCGGATGCTCTTCCAAGCGGGTATCGGTTGCGACCAGGATTCTTTTAAACTCGTGCATCGATCATTGCCCCCAAGAGAGCCGCCCAATGAAATTTACGCTCCACCACAGGGAGCACCAACCTATTGTATCGTTGACTGCGTGGTTCACTTGCCTACCTCGGTTTCATTTCAGTCCGACGCGGCAAAGATAGGCGTCGGCAGTGATGTAAAGAGTTTTTCCATCGGATGCGAAGGTGCAGTTACTCGTTCTGCCGCCGGTAATCATTCTGCCGAGCAACTTGCCTTCGGGGGTGATCACGTAGATACCGCCGGGTCCGCTACCGAAGATGATCCCGTTGGATGCGATTGCCAAACCGTCGGGCAAGCCCGGATACTCGCCCATGTAAGGCTTGGCGCTGAGCAGGAGCTTACCTTCGCCGAGCAGCTTATCTTCCCCCAGCGGAAAGGACATCCAAATTGGATCTTGCGGATCGCTTTGTGCGACGTACAGCGTTCGCTGGTCGGGCGAGAGTCCAATTCCGTTCGGCCGCGCGAGCTGCTTGGTGAGCAGCGTCAAGGTACCGCTCGGATCCAGACGATAGACTCCGCAGAAGTCCAGTTCACGGCGGGGGTCCGATTCCCGATCGGGCAATCCGTAAGGCGGATCGGTGAAGTAAATCGATCCACTGCGGTCAAACACCAGATCGTTTGGACTATTCAACCTTCGCCCCTCGAAGTTGTCGACCAGCGTCCGTTTGCCGCCGCCGCGAGTGAGGACCGATACGCGTCGGTCCCCATGCTCGCAGAGCGTCAGCCGGCCCTTCGGATCCAGGGCTAAACCGTTGGAGCCCGGCTCGAGCCCGTAATACGTCACGCCGGTGTAGCCGCTCGGTCGCATGAACAATTCAATTCCACTTCGCTCCGACCAACGATAGATGCTATTCCTTGGAATATCGGAAAACAACAAATGACCGCCTCGGGCGTCATCGACCCACACGGGACCTTCGGTCCAAGTGAACCCGCCTGAGAGGACTTCTATTTTTGCGTCCGTGGGTACGAATTCATCAAACGCCGGATCGAGGCGTTCGATTCTTCCTAGAGTCTCCGGCGTCGCGGCGGCAAGAATCTTGACGGCGGTCAACATGGAGAAGAGGACCAGGGCTAAACGCATAACAATCGCAGAGGGTGAGAGAAGGAAAGGCTCCATTGGCCAGTCGAACGGCCATCGATTGACAAAATTGTAATCGTGGCAGGCTCGCGTGTCCCAGTCGGATCCCCCAGTCGGATCCCGATCATCTGTCCTTCCGATCATCCGGGCTGCTGATCACCATCGGTGCCGGGCGGATCCCGGGAATCGACCGCCGACGCCTCGGGGATCGAAGGCTCCGGTTCGCCCAGCGGCGTCGGTCGCGTTGGATCAAACATCATCTCTCGAATGGTTGACCGCCGCAGGGTCTTTTCAACCTGGCCCAAGGACTCGTCGAGCCGGGCGTGCATCGGGCAAAGCGTTTCGCAGTGGGCCGGCAGGGAAAGCGGACATTGGTTGATTCGTCGAATCGGATCGACGGCATTGACGACATCAAGAATCGAGAGATCGTCGGGAGAGGCCGCCAGTTGAAAACCGCCTCCCACCCCGCGTTTGGAAGAGAGGATGTCCGTGCGTGCCAAGTCTTGCAAAATCTTGGCCAGGTAGCTGGCCGGCACCTGTGTCGCTTCGGCAATCCGCTGGCTGTCGACCGGACCCGTGGCCTGATGGCGGGCCAGGTAAACGACCGCTCGGAGCGCGTATTCAACCGTCTGCGAAAACATCAAGTTCCCTCCCCATGAGTTCATCATGAATCATGCTAGTGCTTTGTCAGAACTTAAAAATGGGGTTGAACCGGGGTCGGGAAAAGGGGTTAGACACCAAAAGCCGGTCGGGAAAAGGGGTCAGACACCAAAAGCCGGAACGGCCCTTCGGGTGCTTCGCACTTTTGGTGTCTGACCC
>JARFQX010000218.1 GCA_029287555.1 Rubripirellula sp.
ATTGAAAAGTTCGCTGTCCCCATCGGCGACGAGAGCCATCATCTGGGCGTCTTGATCGTCCGATTCTTGCAGGGGAAGGGGTGCGATCATGTCGAAATACGTTCTTGAGTCGTCAACGAAGGGGCGACGGTATTGGGCGAAAAGGAGCCAGCGTCCATCGCGCCGACGAACCCTGGCCCGGCGCGTCGCTCTGAAAAGTCCTGGGTCTTCGCTCCAAACAAGTAAACGGATCGGACCGAGTTTCTACACAGGTCTTTCTCGCCAATCCTTTATTCGATCCGATCCTCACGCTTCCCAACCACACTCTCTAAGCCACGGGAGCCCCCCGGTGGCGTGATTTCCCCGCGCGGCGTCCCCGTTGCTGACCCCACGTTGCTGACCCCACGTTGCTGACCCCACGTTGCTGACCCCCCGTTGCTGACCCCACGTTGCTGTCCCCCCGTTGCTGTCCCCACGTTGCTGACCCCACGTTGCTGACAAGGCGTTCGGTTTCTCGATTCAGGCTGTTCGTCCCGCCGGCGGTCAGCTTTGGGGGCCCTTTCCGGCGTCGGTTGGGCGTGTTGGGATAGAATGAATGAGTGCGAGTCGGTTGGATCGAACCCTCCGCTTGGGGTTGGTTGACACCACGCCTCACCGGGCAGCGTCAAGACGTCGGTCGCGCGATTGCTGTGTAAGACTGGATCGCATCCCGTTTAAGTAATTGGTTGTATGTCCGAGCCGATGCTGATTGATGAACTGCTCGCTCGGGTACGCTCCGGTGACGACCATGCGTTTGTCGAACTGTTTGCCCACTATCGAGCACGCCTGAAGCAACTGCTCGAGTTTCGCATGGATCGCCGACTCCGCGGGCGCGAGGACGCGTCGGACGTCTTGCAGGAGGTTTACATTGATGCCCACCAGCGGCTCCACCATTACCTCAAGAAACCGGAACTGTCGTTTTACGTTTGGCTACGTCAGCTCACGACTCAGCGATTGATCGATATCCACCGACGACACCTGATGGCAGAGATGCGCGACGTCAAACAGGAAGTGTCGATCAACCGGTTTGGGGCCGCCGCGACGTCAGCGTCAATGGCAAGTCTGTTGGCAGCCAGGCTCGCCTCGCCGAGCCAATTGGTGATGCAGGCCGAGATGATCGCCCAGATCGAAAAGGCGCTCGAGCAGATGGATCCGGTCGACCGCGAAGTACTGGCCCTGCGTCACTTCGAAGAATTGCGAAACAGTGAAGTGGCTGAAGTGTTGGGATTAAAGGAAGCCGCGGCCAGCAACCGCTACGTGCGGGCGTTGACGAGGCTTCGCGATGCCCTGGAGCAAGTCCCCGGCTTTTTTGATGGTCCCGAGTCGTGAATCAGCGGGCCGAAACCGAGCGATGCGGCTCGGTCGGCGGTGGGGGACGGGGCGATGAGAGGAAGTGACGCAGAGTGAAATCAATGCCATGATGAGAGAAACCGAAGAACGCAATCCGATCGAACTTCTTTGCGAGGAGTTTCTTGACCGGCGGCGTCGAGGCGAACGGCTTTCGGTCAGCGAGTTCGCTGAGTTGAACCCGCACCATTCCGACAGGATTCGTCGACTGTTCCCCGCGATGCTTGCGTTGGAGACTTGCAAGTCGAGTCGGCTTTCGGTCTCGGCGACTTCAAGCAAGGTCGAGCTTAACATCGGGTCGGTCCAACAGCTCGGTGATTTCCGCATTGTTGAAGAAATCGGTCGTGGCGGAATGGGTGTGGTTTTCGAGGCCGAGCAGCAGTCATTGCAGCGTCGAGTGGCCGTGAAAGTCTTCCCGCGCCAGGCGCTGCCCGACTCGAAGCACCTTGATCGGTTTCATCGCGAGGCCAAGACGGCGGCGCGATTGCACCACACCAACATCGTTCCGGTGTTTGGTGTCGGGCATCAAGACAGTCTGCATTACTACGTGATGCAGCGCATCGATGGCATTTCCTTGGACGAAGTGATCGTGCGCTGCGCACGATCGCTTCACAAGGTTTCCCAGCCCGAGCGGGCGAGCAATCGGGGCACGCACGACGGCGAAGTCTTGGTTGATGATGGGGACACGGATCGGGTCTGCACTCGGCGCGAAACGGAACCGTTGGTCAAGCAAAGCGAGCAAGGCGACTCGGCGCGTCGATCGCCGGTTGTCCCGCGATCCTCCTTTGTCGGACTGTTGGCGGAGAGTAATTCAGAATCGGGGCGATTTGGTCCGCTGCGCGAGTTGTCCGACGAGTTGCCCGGGAGTTGCGATTCTTGGCAAGCGTTATTCGAGACACAGGGGCCACCGCTTTGGCGGGCCATTGCAAACGTGGGCATCCAGGTCGCCGAAGCTCTGGAATACGCGCACGCACAGGGCGTCCTGCACCGAGACATCAAACCAAGCAATCTGCTACTGGACCATTACGGGACGGTATGGGTGACGGATTTCGGCCTGGCGACGGCGGTGGAGTCGGAGCAGCGGGCGCATCCCGAAGAGGTCGCCGGAACGCTCCGCTTCATGTCGCCGGAACACATCAGCGGTGTGCAGGACGCGCGCAGTGACATCTACAGCCTCGGCTTGACGTTGTACGAGTTATTGACGCTGCGTCCGGCGTTCGATGATTCCAGCCGCACGATCATGTTGTCCAAGATCATGAAGGGCGAAGTTGCGGCACCTCGCCAGACGTGCGCCGAGATTCCGAAAGACCTTGAAGCGATCGTGATGCGAGCGATGGCACGAGACTCGGAAGAACGTTATCGATGCGCCGCCGACCTGGCTACTGATCTGCGTCGTTTCTTGCAGGGACGACCGGTTTCGGCACGGCCGCTCAGCCCGCCGCTTCAATTCTTTCGCTGGACCCAACGTAACCCCGTGGTCGCCTCGCTCGGCGCGGCTTTGCTGCTGACGGGAGTCACTTCGTTCTTCGTCGTTGGAGCCAAGTGGAAAGATGCTGTCGCGGAGAATCAACGCGCGGAAGCCAATCTAACCCTCGCGTTGGAATCCTTGGATCAGATCCTCGAGCGATTCACCTCCAGCTGGATGGCACATCCGAGTGGAGCCGCCGCCGATGCCAATGGTTTGGATCCGGGACAACTCGAAATGCAGATGGCGGTCTCGGATCACAGTGCCGAGGTGTTGCAGGACGCCCTGAAATTTTACGACCGGTTCGCCCAACAGAACCCAACCAATCCCCAGCTTGATCGCGATACCGCGACCGTTCATCGACGTGTAGCCGATATCTATCAACGGCTCGGTCAACACGCAAAGGCCGAGGAGGCGTATCGGCGTTCACTCCGCTTCCTCGATGCCGAACCAATCGCCGATGACGATTCGCTGGATTTGCAACGCGCCGAGATTCGCAATCAGCTCGGGTTCTCGCTCTACTCGGCCAGTCGTTTCGGCGATGCGGAACGTGAGTTTCGGGAGGCCTTGAATCTGGTTTCCCGCTCTCCGCAAGGCAGCGAGGCCGAGGGGCGTGCGCAAGAGGCGAGAATCCGTACCAACCTGGCACAGTGTCTGGCCTTGATGCTTCAAGGTGAGCAGGCGGCCGATAGCCAGCGGATGGCTGTCGGGATCCTCGAAACACTCGTCCAGCAGTATCCAGGGAACACGACCTATCAGCTTGAGTTGGCGCGGGCCTACCGAAGTCAGTACTGGCTGATGGGTTTCCGCCGGAAGGACGATCGGGGCGAGGCGGAAGTCGATCCGAGGCAAGTGATCCGGGATGAGGCGGTCCAGATTCTCGAGGGCCTGGTAAGAGATTACCCCAACGTGCCTGACTTTCGCTGCGAGCTGAGCGATCTGTTGATCGTGACCAGCCCGCCCTCGCACCGGGGGAAAGCAGACACGAGTGAACTCGAACGAGCGGTGTCGCTGGCGCGAGAATTGTCCGATTCACACCCCACGATTCCCCGTTACCGAACGATTCTGGCCCTGGGCCTAATGAAGCTGGCCGATCGTCAGTGTGAGAAGCACATCGACGAGGCGGAAGGGCTGTTTGACGAGTCAATCAACCTGTTGCGTTCGTTGACTCGCAGCTTTCCGGATACGCCGGTCTATCGAGTCTTTCTGGTTCACGCGTTGCGCGATCAAGCGTCGGCGTTTCGCCGCCTCGATCGACTCGACGAAGCTCGCCATCTGATGGAAGCCGCGATCGTCGAGCAAACGCATAACGTTCACCTCCGCCCGGACAACTACATGGGCCGACGCTTCCTGGCCCGTCTCA
>JARFQX010000233.1 GCA_029287555.1 Rubripirellula sp.
CCCCTACCCCCGCTGTTAAAAGTTTTTTTTTATTGATACGGCGCCCACCGAGATCTACACGCGACTCGTTTCGTCGGCAGCGTCAGATGTGTATAAGAGACAGGCTGCAGACTTCGTGGAATCTTGGATCACTTTTTTGAAAATGTGCAGCCAAGTTGCCAATCTACTGAGGTTCTCACTGCAACGGGGGCGCAGAAACTCTTCGAGACATCGACATAAGCCTTGTGCAGGGTTCGGACTCCAGCCTTAACAAGCCTGCAATTTCCCACCCTAATTGCTGAAGGCTTCATCGACAGCGTAGAATTCGCCAAATCGCATAGGCGAATTCTTCGCTATATACCTGGCCACGAATTCGGGAAGCTTCGCTGAAGCGAGTCGGCTTCGAGGATTCGAGTCGTCCAACAAGACCTTACGGATATTGATTTTGGAGTTGTGGGCGAAGATCGATAGCGATGAATATGAAAACGCACGCAGCTCCAGACGGAAACCAGTGACGCACAATGGTGGCATACCATATGGTCGAGAGCTTGCCGTCCAGCTCACCGCGGGGTCGCAGATTGTTTAGCCAATCTGGACCGTGTCGGCGTCCTTGCACCCCTTGAGCGATCCTTAGACAACAAGCAAATGTGAACGATCTTGCTAATACAGACGAGCGACCTGCGCCTACAGAGAAGTTGGGCGTCGGACGAAAGAAACAACTGCTGCTGCTGATCGGCGCGTGTTGCGTGGTCTTCTTAAGCGTTGACGTGGCGACACCGACTTGCTTCGAGGAACCGTTTCCGGCGATGCTTGCACTTGGCGTCGTAACGGCACAGTTGACTGTGATCTGCGTGTGGGGCACGTTGGTTCGTGGCACGTTTTGGATACGACTTCCGTGGACGTTGCTGCTGCTCGTGCTTTCCTGGTGCGCCTTTGCGTGGGGGATCAAGATCGTAAATGGACGTCCGGATACAGATTCGATGCTCGGAACAGCCATGCTTTGGATGTTTGGGTTCGTCACCAGTTTCGTGCCATTGAAAATCGCGGCGATGTGTTTTCGATGGCAGATCGTCCAAGATTCAGCGGACGATCAAAGCGTGGGTCGATACTCCAGCTACGCGATTCGTGACATGATGATTGGAACTCTGCTCTTGGCACTGACAATGGGGATCGGACGAGCCATGCTTTCAGACGAAGACATCAGCTTCACACGTGCCCTGGAAGCGAGTTCCTTGAATCGACCAGAGCCATTTCTGGCAATAACGATCTATGGGATTGTTAGCCTACTTGTGAAGCTGCCCTGTATTTGGATCTCGCTTGGAGAGAAAGCAGAGAAGATCAAGTCGAGAATAGGCGTCTGGTCTATTTATTGTTTCTTATTGGCAATCGTCGAGATCTGTCTATTGATCGCAATTTTGGGGGATCCGGGAGGCGAATCTGGAGAGCTCTTCGCGGGCATCATCATCAGCCATCAACTAATGGGTGCAATCATGTTGGGCGTATGCCTCGCGCTTCGTGGGCTGGGTTATCGGCTGGAACGGTCTCTGAGCAGGGAAGCTGGAGACGGATCCGCAGCGCTGTCCTCAAACCACGGAAAGTGCGCCAAAACGGGCAACTCGAACTCGCTGCTTTCTTTTCAAATCCTGGAGGAGATGACTACATAGATGGAGATCGGAATCGTTCGGTTAGTCCAGACTCCGGGCCTCCAATACGAATCGGAGACGATGGGCCCATCCGATAGCACGACAAGTCAGTTCATTGACAATCGCAGCATGGGTTAAAAACTCCCTTCCGCCGAGTTTCGGAAACTCAGGGTATTCGCCGACCATGCGAAACATGATGTAAGAAATCGGGGCATCCTCGGACCCTCGTTGCTGCCCCTCCGCCGACCATCGGCAGGTATCAGCTTTCGCCGTTCATCACGTACTGAAAATGCAGTGAGGGTGCAGGGACTCGAACCCTGGACCAACGGATTAAAAGTCCGTTGCTCTACCGACTGAGCTACACCCTCGAGTGAACCTTCGACCGAAGAAACATGCGACGTCACTCGGGATGGGTCGCACGGGGGCGAGCCTCCGGGGAAGCCTGGATTTCCGGGTCAGCCTGGTTTCGATCGTCGTCAAGCGGAGCGGACAGGATTCGAACCTGCGGAACCGGTTTCCCGGTTCACCGATTTAGCAAACCGGCGCTTTCGACCACTCAGCCACCGCTCCTGTTCTTGACCGACAAGCTTCGATGATTGTGGGAAATCGGTCGCACTTACGCAACCCTCGCTCCACACCGTTCTGACCGCGATTGGCTAGTGCTTTGTCAGACTTTGAAGATGGGGTTGAACCGGGGTCGCGAAAAGGGGGTCAGACACCAAAAGCCGGAACGGCCCTTCGGGTGCTTCGCACTTTTGGTGTCTGACCCCCTTTTCCCGGCCACCCAAAATCCAAGGTTTGACAAAGCACTAGCCTAAAGTGACTTACCCAGACTGACTCGCCTAGGACGGGGTTTCCACACGACGGGGCCGCACAGGTTTGATTCCCCGCCATTCCCGTTCCATTTTTCAGCTTTTCGCCCCGCATCGGGCCCCCTACAAATCGAACATGGGCGAACAAGAACCCGACCGCGAAACGCCACCGCCGGATCCTTCGCTGCTGACCCACGTTTCACGCCGGGCGATGGCGACCGATTTCGTCGCTATCTTGCCGGCCCACCGGGCCGATGCGGTCGAGGTCGTCGTCAAGGCCATGGAACAACTCGATCGGATCGAAGCCGATTTGACGATCTATCTTCGGGATAGCGAGGTTTCACGAATCAATCGGCTGGCGGCGAGTGAGCCGGTTGCCGTTTCCGAGTCAACGTTCCAGCTTTTACAGAGAGCCGCGCGTTGGAGCCGGCTCACCGATGGCGCCTTTGACATCACCGCCGGCCCCCTGATCGAAGCCTGGGGCTTCACGCGCCGCAGCGGACGCAAACCAAGCCCCCAAGAAATTGAGGCCGCGCTGGAAAAGGTGGGGCATTCCAAGGTGCAACTCGACGCCAGCGATCGCAGCGTGCGGTTTGCCCGCGACGGGATGTCGATCAACTTAGGGGCGATTGGAAAGGGGGACGCCCTCGACCGCATCGCCGCAACCCTGCGGACTCAGGGCGTCGGTGACTTTCTGATTCACGGCGGCAACAGCAGCGTCGTCGCCGCCGGGGATCAGGTGGCCGGTAGCGACTCGGGATGGCCGGTCGGCCTGGCGCATCCCACCAAACCTCGACGACGATTGGCCGGCGTTCGCCTGCACAACAGCGCCTTGGCAACCAGTGG
>JARFQX010000243.1 GCA_029287555.1 Rubripirellula sp.
AAAAAAGGCGTGTAGGCCGGCATCAAGGAGCGCAGCGACGCCGATCCGGCAAAGGCTCTTGCTAGGCGTTGAATCACAGTTCGGTGCCGGATCGGCGCTTCGCTTGATTCGGCCTACTTCTCGCCACTCGCCACTCGCCACTCGCCACACACCTCTCGCCACTCACGATCGCTACTCCCAAACGCGTGCCGCTGAGGCTCGGTTTTGAGGCGCCCCTGCAGCGTAAAAAGGCGTGTAGGCCGGCATCAAGGAGCGCAGCGACGCCGATCCGGCAAAGGCTCTTGCTAGGCGTTGAATCACTGTTCCGTGCCGGATCGGCGCTTCGCTTGATTCGGCCTACTTCTCGCCACTCGCCACTCGCCACTCGCCACTCACCTCTCGCCACTCGCCACTCACCTCTCGCCACTCACTATTCGCTACTCCCAAACACGTGCCGCTGAGGCTCGGTTTTGAGGCGTCCCTGCAGCTTAAAGAGTTGCACCAGCCCTTGATTCAAGAGGCGTTCGCCAGCGCCGACTTCGGCGATCGTCGTGTCACTGGCCCCATAGCCACCGCGCGCTGCGGAAAGGAGGTCGGGAAGGTAGCGCGGCCACTCATACGGCCCGTTGCAGCAGTATCCGACAAAGAAGCAGTGATCGACGTTCGCTTGCTCTTGAAAGTCAAGCTGGAACTTGTGAAACGGCTCTCCGGGCAAGGTCACCAGGGCAATCGATTCATTGATCAACATGGTTGACACACCCAGGTCGAGTCGCTCGTCTGGTTCCCACCGATTGCGGAACTCGAATACCGACGTTGCACTCCGGAGCGAATCGCCTGCACCGCGAGTCTCTTCAATCATCGCTAGCGCCCGCTTGACTTCCGAGGCAAGCAGCTCGCCCATCGTTTCAACGATCTCGAAGTCCTGGTCTCGATCGTCACCACGGGCCATCATCAACGGGTTGATGTCGCCGCCGGCCCCCTGCAAGAACACGCAAGTTGCTCCCTCCCCGAGCGATGCCTGGACCGACCGACGCATTACACCGGGATAGTCGGCCGAGATCTTACGATTGCGAGGCCCGAGCACCACGGGGTGGCACGCGTAATTGACCAACACGGCTCGAATGTTGCCGTCGCCATCGGTGATGCGAAGCACGGCAACCGTTGGATCGACTGAACCGTAAGGGATTCGCTGAGGGTTCTCGAAATGCGTTTCGGCGTAGTCGCCACGCTGAACCAAACGGTTGTAACCCAGTTGAATCTGGCTCGCCGATGCCGCGAAGGATGCTGGAAACGTCTCCTCCTTCGCCTCTTGAATCGCCGACAGAATCCGCCCATCGACAACCTTCTTCCAAGGCTCTTGAGGCGAGGGAAAGTCCTCTTGTTTTAGTCGCGGGCCGGCATGCGTATGGGTGTTGTGCAGCAAGAGACGGTCGACACCAATCGCGGGCATCTGTTCGTGCAGCCAAATCGAGTTGTACACGCACAAGTCGCATGAGACCAACGCAACCGTTTCGATGTCGGTTTGGAAGAGGACGACCGAGGCGGACACCGGATCATGAATTCCATCGGTAGGCTTTGCCGATGAGTATCCGGTGGTCAATCCGCCAATCGGAGGTGTCAAATCGGCCTCCGCTAATCCGACGCGAACTTCACCCCAACATGGGCCGACCGCCGCGATGGCAAGAAAGGTCGGCACGGTCGCGAGTGAGAAAAGCCCGACCCACCATCGCTGCTTCAACATGTCGATCGATCCTTGCTGGTGACCTTTGACAAACGGCTTCCCCATCGGCCCTGGAGGGGACCAAGCAGCCGAGACGCGGCCGCCGGCAACAAGCATAGAGAGATGGGCCTACCGCTGCCAATCTTTTTCGCGACGCGGCTCGACGAAGTCTGCTGGAATCTTTGCCACGTGATCGATCTCAGCCTCCGCCTTGACATCCTGGCGGATCATTCGGGCGGTCGTTGCATTCTTCGCGATCCTCGGAGCAATTGGCGTCGAATGACGAAAACATTGAATATGTCGCAGCCGACCGTTACGCTGAACAGGTCGGCGGTGGCATAGCTCGCAAGCACCGCGGCATCCCCCACCAATTTCCCTCCCCACCGGACTCGACCATGACACAACGGGTGTCTGGAACTTCACTTTTTTTACGGGGCAACCTGCGCAGCTTGATCGCCACTTTGGCTCTTACCACGATGATGGTCCATCCGCTTGGCGGCAAGGAAGCTTCCGATCGCAGTGCAACGCAGCCGATTGTCCCGTCGCAAGCCTTGCAGCGGGCCATCCGAACCTCGTGCGTTGACTGCCACACGGGCGAACAGGCTGAAGCGCGACTCGATCTGGATGGCCTGCTTGCAAGCCGCATGTCGTCACAGTTGCCCGATTGGCGTAACGTCCTTCGCGTGGTGCGTGAAGGCTTGATGCCTCCAAAAGATGCTTCCGACCTGTCGCTGGTCGAACGCGACAAGTTGGTCAACGAATTGCGAGATCTGGTCGTGCGTGTGGCTCGCCGGCATGCCGACGACCCAGGCCCGACCCAGGTGAGACGATTGACGAGCGCCGAGCTCGATTACTGCATCGAAGACCTGACGGGGCTCCGCCTCGACTTGGGAACACAGTTTGTCAGTGACAGCGTTGGCGGATCGGGTTTCACCAATGCCGCCTCCGGACAGTTCATGCAGGAAGCGATGTTGGAGCGTTACCTCGAAGCTGCCCGCGCCGTGGCCAATCACGCGGTGATCGGTTCTGGTCCCCTGGCTTTCTATCACGCGGCGGGACAAACCGGAATGGAATTGTCGGCAATTGCACGCATCCAAAATCTATATCGTCGCTATGGTTTTCGCGCCTCGGCGGGTGAGGGTGCCAAGCCCTTTGGTTTGAACCGGTTCCCGCAGGCTTTCGAGATCGCCTGGAGGTATCGACACCGCGACGCACTTGCGGCGGAAGATTCCGAATTGGATCAACTCGCGCTGCAAGCCGACCTGAATCCGA
>JARFQX010000344.1 GCA_029287555.1 Rubripirellula sp.
ATTGCTGGAGAGGTATTGGTACAGCATCTCGGAGGCTTGACGCCGATTCCGCCCCAGGGTTTCAAATATCTCCGGCACACTTGCCGGCTCTTCGCTGGCGTCCGCCGTCATCTCATCGATGCGAAAGTCATTGACGTCACCTCGGTTCGCGGCAGCTTGTCGGAACATCGGCAGGAAGGCCGCGTTCTGCAGCAATAAGTACTGCCTTGCCGACTCGTCGCCCGTCGCCCGGAAGGCATGGTGAATGGCGTTGGTCGTTGTGACCGCGTGGAGCGAAACGATTCCCCGTTGTCGAATCAACAGTTCGGCTGCGGATCCAAAGAGGCCATCCCAAATCGACTGCAGGCTAACGCCAGCATTGATCAACTGCACGACCATCTCGCTCGCTTCGTCGGGCGAGCACTGATGGAGGTGACGCACCAGGTCCTTGGTGGCTGCGTCGTCCGGTTTACCGTTGTGCCACTGAGCGGTGATCTTTTCACGCAGCGCCCAATTTTGCTTTCCCGGACGATCGGCATCCAGGTCGCTCGTTGCCGGGTTGGGATCACCCGTATGATTGAGCATCGCATAAACGAGACTTCTCAGCACGGGTTCAGCGTAGTCCCAGCCAATCGTTTGCAGCGTTCGAAACCCGTTGCTCAGGTAGATCACCTTGTGCCCAATGCTGCGAAAATCCCTTGCCGCGTAACGGGCGAGTTGGTCGAACACCTGGTTGGCACCGAAATGCCGGACGACTCCCGCAATGGCGACGTCGGCCGCTTGTTCGTCCCAGCTTTCCAAAGCCTCGTCCAATGCCGCAGTTGCTCGATGCGGGGGAGGGACGGCAGCCTCATCGACGGGCGGTAGTGTCCAATTGCCTTCGCGAACGTCGCGCGCCTGCGAACTCTTGAAGTTGTCAATGGCCCAGAAGATCGGCAGCCATCGGTCCTCGTCACTGCTGCTGAGGCTGGCAAGGTGTGCTGAGTTGACGACCAGGACAGCGTGGAATTTGAAACCGACCGAAGGGCGTGGTTGCACGTTGCGGACACCGGCCAGAAGCAGCGCTGCGAGCAACTGGCGATAAGAGGTCCCCTCCTTGACCTTTCTCGCGGTCTGTTCGATCACCGATTCACGCGGCGTCTCTTCCAAAAACCGTACCAGGGGCTCGATGTCGTCGGAGAACCGAGCGATTCCCGCATCGACTTGAACCTCCTTGGCCGTGAGCGGACCGAGCGACTGAAGAACGCTACTGAGGCCGAGCCCGGAGGCTGTCGTCGCCAGGAATTGTCGGCGAGCAATGGTATTCATGTTCGTGAGCGAGGGGGTTAGAGGGCTTCGCGAAATTCCCCATTGGACTCCTCGGACAACCGCTGAAGAAACGCCCTCGTTGAGCCGTCGACTGCGATGCCAATGGTATTGAAATTCAAATGACGAAAACGGTTGCGGTGCAGGATGTCCGTGACGATCCGCGGCTTCGAAACGATTTCACCAATCGTCGGTTTGCCATCGGTCAGCAGAAAAACCGCTTCGAGTTGATCATCGAATTGAAGTGAATAGCGCAGGGCTCCATAGGTGTTTGTCTTGTCGCCGTAGCCAAGTCTGCGTATGAAGTCGATGGCCGCGCGCTTGTTCTCTTCGGTCGCTGGCACCAGTTCATTGCGCCAATACCGAACGCTGGTGTGATAGAACACGATCGCGAATTCGACTTCGCCGGGTAGCTCCAGGATCGCCCGCGTGAGTTCCGCTTTGGCACGTTCCAAGCGGGTCATTCCGCCCCAGTAATCCTTCATGCTACCGGAGTGATCGATGATGAACATCAGTCGTCGAGCGTGAATGTCAATTCCGTAATACTGTTGAGGCTTGAGCCGCATGCGTTGGAGCGACTCCGGTTCATAATTAGCCGTCTTGAACATGCTTTCACGCTCCTGCTCTTCCGCCACCGCTTTCGGTTTCGGGTTGCGAAACTGCTCGTAACGCTGTTGATCGCCTCGGAAATGATCAATCGTGACCTCATCCAACAGCTCATCGAGGTGAAAGCGAAGCTGGCCATCGAGCGACGTCCGCAGTTGTGCCAGAAACTCAATCGCGTCGGGATGCTCCATTTGCGCCAGGGCGCGAATCAGGTTGAACCGAAAGGCATACTTTGTTTGGTATTCCTCACGGTCGGTCTGTCGCTTGAGTGATTCGATTGCACCATAAAACTTCTTTCGGCCAAGTGCTTCAGCGCTCAGCATGGAGATTCCCAGATGGGGTGCGTCAAGCAACTCCACCAAGACGGCTTCTGATTCGGGTGCATCAACCTCAGCGATTAGGTTGATCAACGCGACGGTGCTGGGTTTGGCGATTTCGTCCGCCGCGGTTTCTTCCGCATGATTTCTCACCGACGCGATCAGATCGTCTAATGCCTCGCGGCGGGCAGCGGGGCCCGAATGAATCACCCGCTGAATCGTCCGCAATCGAACCGATTCGTTGCGATTCGTCAGCGTCCGGTAGATAACGGACTTTTTTGGTGATTCAGCCTGGCAGTGGCGAATCTCCACAAGCCCGATTACGACAAAGCACGCAACCATCAGGCGTGTTGCAATCACCTTGCATCTTTCCGTTCGAGAATCTCGATGGCACCGCATCAAGCCGGCATGACAATCCTGAGACTTGAGTGTAACGGATTGCCAGGACGCGTCAAAACTCTTCGAGTCTCTTCGGCAAGTCTTTGGAGATCAAGCAAGACTTAAGACTCAACCGATTCCATCTTGGCTCGCTTGATTGAGGCATCCATGTCTTCAAAAACGGCTCCGGCTCCAGAGCCAAAGATCCTGCCGATCAAGAGATTGGTGACGTTTCCATGGTGCTCGGGATGCTCCTTCATGAATCGCCCGATGCTGAACTCCTTGGAGTAAAACGCGTGAACCAATTTGCGAATCCAGCCCACGCCCTCCTTGAATTCGGGGATCCAACCCCCGAGTTGCTCACCGCCCAAATCATTCTTGCTCAGCCCCGCGACGACCGCATCGCCAGCCCGCACCCCCATCTCGAGAGCGAAATAGACACCCGATGAGTAGACCGGATCAATGAAGCCAAGGGCATCTCCAACCAGCACCCATCCGTCGCCAGCGCTCTGAGACGTCATGTACGAGAACTCCTTCGCGACTCGAGTCTCGCCGACCTGAGTAGCACCCTCCAGACGTGGCTTCAGCCCGAGACACCGATCGAGTTCTTCCTGGAAAACCTTCTCCGGCGTTCCGCGACCCTTGAGCAGGTAGGCATGATCACCCACGCAACCGATGCTAGTGATGCCGCGAGAGAGTGGGATGAACCAAAACCACGCTTGCTTATCCTCGGTGTTGAGGATGATGGTGGCTCCTTCGTTATCACCCTCACCCCGGACGGCATCTTTGAAGTAGGTCCAAATCGCCGCCTTCTTCAGGTGGGGATCCACTTCCTTGAGGCCGAGTTTGTTTGCGATGAAGGACTGTTGCCCTGTTCCGTCAATCACAACGCGGCAATCGATGTCGTGATCAAGGCCCTCCTTGTCTCGAACGACCACACCGCGGGCACGGCCATGCTCGTCAAAGCGAACGTCGATAAGTCTTGTCTGGTCGAACGTGTCGGCGCCCACTTCGGACGCCCGATCGAACAGCATTTTGTCGAATTCGCTTCGCTCAACTTGCCACGTGTCACTGCAGTCGCGATCGTCGTGTTGCCGGAAGAAGAATGGCGCGGACTCGGTCCCCTTGTGGGTTACGAACTGCACGCTCTTCTTCACCTGCCAGCCGTTGGCACGCAGCCTTTCGTTGACGCCCAGCCGATCCAGGGCCCAGAAAGTTTCGGGCATCAGCGACTCGCCGACGTGGAAGCGCGGCATCGGCTCCCGCTCAATGAGAAGGGTCTCAAAGCCGCCCTCGGCGACAATCGTTGCGGCGGAACTCCCGGCCGGACCGCCGCCGATAACCACGCAGTCATAAGACGATTTCATCAACAGCCACTCTCCGCACGCGAAAATCCAAGCGGCCCCCCGACTCGAGCGGGTCTGGCCTTCCTCGGAACCTAATGACATTCATACCGCCAGTATATCAGTCGGTTAACCCTGTGGAAAAAGATGATTCCCAGCCCTCGGGGCGATCGGATCTCTCCTACAATGTCCGATCCTTCCGGCGATCCCCCGCCGCGTCGTTTTGCCACCCTCGATGGAGATCAGCGACTCGCCGTTTGGGGTGAATGACCGGTCGAGAATTAAGTCATTGAGAAACGAATCATTGAGAAGCCGACGTTCAATAGGTGCTTTGATGCGACGAGAAATGCTGTCGTTTGGTCGATGGTCGAACCTTTGCCTGACGATGGGGGTTGTCCTGCAGGCCGTGGTCGGAAGCCATCTCCTCCGGGCTGACCAGCCGAATGTCGTGATCGTGATCACGGACGACCAGGGATACGGCGATCTGTCATGCATGGGAAACCCGATTTTGAAGACGCCGCAGATCGACAAACTGCACGGCCAAGCAGTCCGATTGACCGATTATCACGTCGCCCCAACTTGTTCGCCCACGCGATCTGCGTTCTTGACCGGACACTGGACCAATCGCACGGGAGTGTGGCACACGATCATGGGACGATCGATGCTTCGAGAAAACGAAGTCACGATGGGCCAGGTCTTCAAGGACAATGGCTACGCGACCGGCATGTTTGGCAAGTGGCATCTGGGTGACAACTACCCCTATCGCCCGGAAGATCGTGGCTACACCGAGGTGATGCGACACGGTGGTGGCGGCGTTGGACAGACGCCGGACTACTGGGACAATGCTTATTTCGATGGCAGCTACTGGCACAACGGGGTCCCGGAGAAAGTCAGCGGGTTTTGCACCGATGTCTTCTTTGACTACGCCAAGCGATTCATCCTTGAACAAAAGAGAAGCGGCAAACCGTTTCTGGCCTACATCGCGACCAATGCTCCGCACGGCCCGATGCATTCGCCGAAAGAATTCAGCGAGCCGTATCAGGATCAGGGCACGGGCCTGGCGAATTTCTACGGCATGATCGCCAACATCGATGACAACGTCGGCAAGCTGCGCGAGATGTTGCAACAGGAGGGTTTGGCCGACGACACGATCTTTATCTTCACGACGGATAACGGCACGTCGTCCGGCGATCGGGTCTTCAATGCTGGAATGCGCGGCAAGAAGGGAAGCCAGTACGATGGTGGACACCGGGTCCCGTTGTTTGTTTACTGGCCCAAGGGAGGCTTGACCGGCGGTCGCGACGTGGATCCGATCACGGCCTACGTGGATGTGTTGCCAACGTTGATCGATCTGTGCGGTCTCGATCCACCCGATGGGGTCGAGTTCGATGGAACGAGTCTGGTTCCGCTGCTATCGGAAGAGGTTCATGAGGATTGGCCCGACCGCATCCTGGTGACCGATTCGCAACGGGTGAAGGACCCGATCAAGTGGAAGAGCAGTGCGGTGATGACCAACCGTTGGCGATTGATTAACGGCAAGGAACTGTATGACATCAAGGCCGATCCGGGCCAGAAGCGTGATGTGGCTTCCCAGCATCCGGGCGTCGTTCGCCGTTTGACTGATTTTTACGAGCAGTGGTGGGCGGAACTCGAGCCAACCTTTGCTGATGCCACCTCGATCTACTTGGGGCATCCCGCGGAGAATCCGGCCCGTTTGACATCCCACGACTGGATCACCACGCGTTCGACGCCATGGAACCAGTCGCATGTCCGCAAGGCTTTGACGGGTGAAGGCAACACCGGTTTTTGGAACGTGTTGGTACATCAGTCGGGTACCTACGAGGTCCGCTTGCGACGTTGGCCCGAAGAAGCCGATGCAGCCATCGATGCGGCGCTTCCCGCCGGAGCCGATGTGCCGGGGGTGAAGGCGTACCGGACGACGCCTGGCAAGGCGATCCAACCGAACAAAGCCATCCTGTCGATCGGTGAGCAAGAACTCGAAAAAGGGATTGAACCGGGGGACAATGAAGTTGTTTTTCAACTCGATCTACCGGCCGGCAAGACGCGAATGCAAGCCCTGTTCGAGTCGTCCGACGGCTCGGTGCACGGTGCCTACTACGCTTATGTCGAACGGAAGGAGTAACCCGTGGCGACCGCTCTCAGCAGCCAACAGCTTCAGCAGTATGACGAGTCAGGATACGTGCTCATCGGTGGTCTCTTTGATTCCGAAGAAATTGAGTTACTTCGGCGGAGTGCCAAGCAAGACAAGCAGCTTGACGAGCATGCCTTCGGTCGCAACGACGGCGAGGGAGGTACGGTCCGGCTTTCGCTCTGGAATCATCCCGGCGAAGGAATCTATGGGGCGTTTGCCCGCTGCAATCGAATGGTTTCGATTGCCGGTCAATTGTTGCATGATGAACCCTATCATTACCACTCGAAAATGATCATGAAGGATCCGCGGATCGGCGGAGCCTGGGCGTGGCATCAAGATTATGGATATTGGTATCGCAACGGAGTTTTGACTCCCAACCTCGTCAGCGCCTTCATCGCGGTCGACGCTGCAACGCGAGAAAACGGTTGTTTGCAGGTGATCGAGGGCTCGCATCGGTGCGGTCGGATCGATCATCAATTAACCGGGGATCAGGCGGGCGCCGACCCGGAGCGGGTGGAGGCGTTGTTGCAGCGAATGAAGCTGATTTACGTCGAGATGGATCCGGGTGACGTCCTCTTCTTTCATTCCAACCTCTTGCACCGCAGTGACCAGAACCGATCGCGGTTGCCGCGATGGTCGATGATCTGCTGCTACAACGCGCGATCCAACGATCCTTACATTGATTCACATCATCCCCGTTACACGCCAATCGACCGGCTTGAAGATTCGGCGATCAAACAGATCGGGGTCAAGCGGTTTGGGGATGATGCCAGCGACGTTGCCTGGCTCGATCCCAGCCGCGACGCGAGCGCCAAGAGTTTGCCTCAACGCGATGGTTGAACGTCGAACCGACCGAGAGGCCATGCCATCCTCCTCCATTGAACTCGACTACCTGCCCGAGTTGCCCGATGATCGGTCCGTTCGGATCGGCTGCATCGGAAGCGGTTTCATCATGGCGGACTGCCACTTGGTCGCCTACCGAGCGGCTGGGCTGCAACCGCTCGCGATCGCCTCAAGACACCCGGAAAAAGCAGCCAAAGTTGCCACGCGACACGAGATCCCCAAGGTCTATGCGACCTACCAAGCGTTGCTGGCGGATACCGATCTGCAGGTGATCGATATCGCGGTTCCGCCCGATTGTTTGCTCGACGTGATCAGCGAAGTGGTCAAACATCGTCACATTCGCGGTGTGCTGGCCCAGAAACCCCTTGGATGCAATTACCAACAAGCGGAGAAGATCGTCCATCTCTGCCAAGACGCGGGGATCACGCTCTGCGTCAACCAGAACATGCGCTACGATCAATCGGTGCGGGCTTGCAAGTCGTTGCTTGATCAGCGTGTTGACGGCAAGCCGCCACTGGGCCGTCCCGTACTGGCCACGATCGACATGCGAGCGATCCCGCATTGGATGCCCTGGCAGCAGAGGCAGGGATGGCTGACCTGCCGCATCATGTCGATCCATCACCTCGACACGATGCGGTATTGGTTCGGCGACCCAGATCGAGTGTTCGCGAGCTTCACCACCGATCCGCGAACCGAGTTTCCGCACGTCGACGGAATTGGCCTGTACGTGCTTGAGTATGACAACGGATTGCGTTGCCTGATTTGCGACGATGTGTGGGCCGGTCCGGCTCGCGAGGGTGCTGCTCCCGACCTCGGCATCCGTTGGCGGGTCGAAGGCAGCGAAGGTTTAGCGCGAGGGACAATCGGTTGGCCCGATTACCCAAAGCGAACTCCCAGCACGATCGACTTCACCACCACGCGGAGCGGCAAGTGGCATCAACCGCGATGGGACGAAGTTTGGTTTCCCGATGCGTTCATCGGCCCAATGGCGGAGCTACTCGTCGCGCTGGAACGGGGAGCCGAACCTTCGCTCAATGGAAGAGATAACCTGAAAACCATGGCGCTCGTCGATGCCTGTTATCGTTCAGCGAACGAGCGGCGATCGATCGAGCTTGGCGAGTCATGATCGTTCGGGGAATGATCCTTCGGGGAATAGGTCTGGACGGGCCTGTCCCCTTCTCCGGACTTTTTTCACCGGCGCATCTGCCAACCAATTACACCGTTTCCCAATCGAGTGCTTGCTCAATGGCTCCCTGATATTGCTGATCGGACATCTGCAGGATTTCTCGCATTTTGGCCAAAGTGTTGATCTGTTTGGGACCCATTTCTCCCTCGGCCGACGCTGCCAAGAACATCGCTTGTAGCGCTTTGGTTCGCTGGTTGGCGTCCCAGCGTCGCGAAACGGTCAATACGTAATTGGAAGCTTCAACGCCGCTCTGCTCGGCCGTCGAACAGAGCCATCCGAGTTCCTCCCGGTCAACTTGCCGCTCGAGCAAGTGGGAAGCGATTCCTTGCAACGCGCTGATTTCCGATTCGCTGATGTGACCATCGGCGAGTACGACCAGGACGGCCGCCCTCACCGCTTCATCACGAAACTGTTCTTCTCGAAGTGCCTCGTGCGACTGTTGGTCCATTTCCAGCACCGAGGGGTCCCAGGTCGATCGGCAGGTGTCGCACTGTACGAACAACTCCGCATTCCCAATTGGCACGGTGGGAATGAAATAGAGCGTCAGCCAGGGCCGCCGAGCACGCAGGCGGTAGGTCTGGGTCACGGCACAAGTCGGACAATAGAAATTGCCCCGATCCCTCGTGCCGGTCAGATTCATCGTTCCGATCAGGATCATGTTGGCTTATGGCAAATGCGAACGTCGGCTCCAGCAATCACTTACTACCGCAAGATTCCAAGGTCGTTGGCTGCGAAACACGATCCCGGAAATCACATCCCCGGGAATCTCGTTGATGGCAAGCTTGCTCGGGATCAAAACTCCATCCGCATGCCATTCTGATCAATTGGGGATCGCGGGGCGAGCGACCCTGGGGATTCTAACGACGATAACAATTTTGCTGGATTGTCGGTGGCGGGTTGTCGATGTAAGGCGAAAGGTCTGCATCGGTGGATTGAGCTGTTTCGCCCGCCAAGAAGTCCCCAAATGCCACTGCTGCCCGTTTCGACCGCCCGCATCAGCACACCGCTCGCCACCCAGCGGCTCCTCTTCCAGTTGCAGTCAAATCAACTGGACATCCAACGGAACTACGACCAGCTCAGTTCGGGTCGTCGCGTGCTGAGAATTTCCGATGATCCCATCGCGGCCAGTCAAGCCCTCCGGCTCCATCACGGGATTGACCGCGGCCAACAGTTGGTTCGCAACGCGGAATCGACGGCGCGATTCTACCGGACCGCTGATAACGCTCTCGCACGCGTTGATTCGGCTTTGATCGAAGCCCGGGCGGCAGCGGTTCAGGCGGCCGAAACGATTCTCTCGGATGACGAGCGGGCGGCACTTTCCTACACGATTCAGCAAACGATCAACTCAGTTCTCGCCTCCGGCAATTCCATCTATCGGGACCACGCGTTGCTCGGTGGTTTTCTCGCTGGCGGCGAGGTGCTTCGATTCGATGGCGAAGAGATCGTGTACCGCGGCAACCAGTCGATCGGACAAACCGACTTGGGGGCGGGTCGACCGAGTCCGATCAATGTCACCGGGAACGAGGCATTGGGGGCCAGTTCGGTGTTCCTCGTTGGCGAAGAGCTCTCGGCGGGAATCGATCGAAGTTCGCGGCTATCGGACCTCCGCCGAGGTGCCGGCGTGACGCCCGGCATTCTGCAGTTTTCAAGCGGGGGATCCTGGGTCGATCTTGACCTGCGGGCAGCATCCACGATCGGTGATCTCGTCGATATGATCTCCACCGTGCAGATCGACGGGCGCGCGATCTCGGCAGCCCCTGTCTCTTATACACATCTCCGAGCCCACGAGACCA
>JARFQX010000426.1 GCA_029287555.1 Rubripirellula sp.
GCAGCGTCTCAAAACAACATGGAGAATCGCGGCGGTCTCTTATCTCTTTCCCGAAGTTGCCTCGGGTATCAACGACAACACATCGCCCGATGAACCGCAGATCCGTAATCCGCGAATCTGAGCCGTGCCTTCGCTATCAGCGACATCCAGACGCAATTTGCGAATTTGCTTTTCGGTTGCGATCGGAATTGAATACGGGTGCCACTGACCATCGTGCTTGATCGAAAAGGCCTGACGGTTTCCCCTCGGCAAAGACGTTGCCGCGTCGATCGTGAAAAACACCTCACCATCGCCGGTGGACTCACTTGCGAGCTCGAATGAAAGCTCATAGGGGCCGTTGAACAGTCCCCCCGGGAGGTGGTCAACGGCGATACCGGGGTCGTCGCCGGTGAAAGTCAGCTGCAGACGATCGCCACGGCGTTCGAGTCTGGTGTTCTTGCGAGCCCGAATCGAGGTCCCCGCTTTCGGCTCGCGTTTCCCTCGAGTCATCTGTTTCTTGGCACTCGCCCTGACACCATCGACCGGATCGCTCGAGAAATCGGTCCATTCGGGATGCGTCTCGACGGGCTCGGATTTCACGGGTGCCACGGTGCGTCCCGTGGCATGGAGCACCTCACCGGCCATCTCGCGCCACTTGTCGATCATCGCCTGCAAACGCCGTGGCTCAGCCTGAGCGAGATCGTTCAACTCGGTTCGATCCTCGCGAAGGTTGTAAAGCTCCCACGGCCCCCTTCGAAAACTGACCAATTTCCAGTCACCATCGCGCAGACCTCGATCCTCCGAAAACAAGAAGTGCAACGGTTGCTCACGACGTAGCTGCCTTCCCTCGAAGACAGGCATCAGCGACTGGCCCGAGATGGGACGCAACTCTCGCGCATCGTGCTGGATGGGGATTGCTGCCCCGGTCGCTTCGGCGATCGTTGGCAGGATATCAATCAGATGAGCTGGTTCTCGGCAAATACTGCCACCTTCGATGCTCAATCCTTCGGGCCAATGAACGATTGCTGGCGTGCCGATGCCTCCCTCAAACTGGTTTTGCTTGTAGAACCGAAAGGGCGTATTTCGGGCCCAAGCCCAGCCCGTGGAATCGCTCAGCGAGACGTCGCCGGAGGTAGGTTCCCGATCGATCCCACGACTGACACGATCGTAAGGACAGGCTCCATTGTCGGACACGAACCAGATGAGCGTACTGTCGAGTTGGCCGGTCGACTTGAGATGTGCGACCAACCTTCCGATCTCCTGATCGACTCGATCGATCATGGCGGCTAGCGTCGTCATTCGCTTGGTCTCAAATGCTTGGCGAGGTTCACTCAGCGATTCCCAAGCCGGAATGTGATCCGGTCGCGGACTCGCTTCAAAACCGCTGGGCAACAGGTCCAAATCTCGCTGCCGTTGAACGCGCCGCTCGCGAATCGCATCCCAACCGCTGTCGTATCGCCCCTCGTATTTTTCGTAGTCTTGCGGCAATGCTTGCAGCGGCGCGTGCGGAGCGTTGAAAGCCACGTACAAAAACCATGGTTTGGCGCTGCCTTTGGCCTGATCCAAAAACTTCAAACCGTAATCGACGTCCGCCACCGTCGTGTAAAAGCCTTCGGACGGAACTTTCCACGGCTTCCCGTTGAGTCGAAACGTGCCGTCGCCTTTGAAATAGTTGCAAGCACCGCTGAGGTGACCGAAATAACGGTCGAAACCGAAGTCCGTGGGCTCCTGCTTCAAATGCCACTTACCAGTCATCGCGGTGAAGTAACCGGCATCACGCAACACCTCGGCGCTCGTGACCGCGTGGCTCAACGATGTATCGCCCGCGGCAATGCAGTACTGACCGGTCAACAAGGAGACCCGTGACGAGTGACACTTGGCCGTGTTGTAGAACTGGGAAAATCGCAGTCCGTTTGCTGCCAGGGCGTCAAGTGTCGGAGTCTCGATTTCACTGCCGTAACAACCCAGGTCCGAGAAACCCAAGTCGTCCACCATGATGACCAGGACGTTCGGGCGATCGGCCGCCGCAAGGGGCAAACCCAAGACTGCCAGGATGAATCCGCAAACCGTCAGCGTTGTAAGCCGAACCGCCGCCATGATCATTTGCTCGTCCCTATTCTATTTCCAAATGAGTGCACTGCTGAATCGATTGTCAACCGTCGGACGGGTTTGCACAACGAGAGTGGCCTAAGCCTCATCGAAATTCGCAGAGATTCCAGTTCGCCTGCGGTGCCCCGAATCGGATGAAGAGCGAGCCATCGTTTCATCACGCCAGAATGTCCTGGATGACGTGCCCTTCGACGTTTGTCAGTCGTCGCTGAATGCCGTTGTGGTAGACCGTGAGTCGCTCGTGATCCAAACCGAGCAAATGGAGGATCGTGGCATGAAAGTCGGCCGGTGTGACGATCTTCTCGCTCGCTCGAAAACCATACTCGTCGGTCGCACCGTAGGAGATCCCGGGCTTGACGCCGGCTCCCGCCAGCCAACAGGTAAAGCCTTCGGGGTTGTGGTCCCGACCATACGTGCCCATTTGAAACATCGGCATGCGGCCAAACTCCGTGGCAAACACCACAAGAGTCTCCTCGAGCAGGCCACGTTGTTTTAGATCAATCAGAAGTCCAGCAACGGGTTGGTCAAGGATCTCGCCGTGCACGTCGTATTGTCGTTTAAGATCGCTGTGGCCATCCCAATTCAATCGACCGCCCGATGCGTAGGCACCGTTGAATAGTTGCACGAACCGAACGCCGCGTTCAATCAATCGCCGCGCGAGCATGCAATTCCTGGCAAAGGCAGCCTTCAATTCATTAGGACTGTCAGCGCCGTAGAGCTTCTGAAGAGACGGCGGCTCGCTGTTGACGTCGACCGCTTCGGGCACGGACAGTTGCATGCGAGCGGCCAATTCGTAGCCCGCGATGCGGGCGGCCAGTTGCTCGTCGCCGGGAAAGCGATCACGGAGTTGTTCATCCAGGAAACGAACCGCGGACAAGGTCTGACGATCCGCCGTGTCCGACACATCCTTGGGGCGATCCAGGTAGCGGATCGGTTTCGTCGTGGAAAATGGGGTGCCCTGGAACGCGGCCGGCAGGAAACCGGCGGCCCAGTTGTTCGGGCCGGACTGGGGATTACCGCGAGGATCTTCGATCGCCACGAATGCTGGCAGGTCCGCATTCTCGCTGCCGAGCGCAAAGTTCACCCAGGCCCCCATGCTGGGAAACCCGTCGAATGCGAAGCCGGTGTTCATCAAATTTTCGGCGGGCCCGTGAGTATTGGACGTGGACTTCATGGAGTGGATGAAGCAAAGGTCGTCCGCCATCGACCCGATATGCGGCAGCAGGTCGGACACCATCTTGCCACTTCGGCCACGAGGTCGAAACTTCCAAAGTGGCTGGGTCAGGTTTCC
Organism: Rubripirellula sp.; assembly: GCA_029287555.1. Lineage (GTDB taxonomy): Bacteria > Planctomycetota > Planctomycetia > Pirellulales > Pirellulaceae > Rubripirellula. Next base: position 3,380 of record JARFQX010000426.1, read on the forward strand.
ATTGGGTCCTTGGAAAGAGACGAGTTTCTCGTTCCCAGGAAGCGGCTTGCCGTCGAGTTGAATCAGCTTGGGCTTGTAATCGAATGTGTCCACTTGGCTGATCGCACCGGAACAGAATACGACGATCACATTCTTCGCCTTGGCCTCGAAATGGGGCTGTCGAGGGGCATACGGTCGCGCGGGGTCGATCCGAGGTGATTCCGCGACAGCCTGTTCCTCCGCTGCCAAGCTCGTCAGCGCAATGGCGGAGAGGCTGTTGACCGTGCCGGAGAGGAAACGGCGCCGGCCGAGGCGGCTTCGGCAAGAGCAAATGGGGTCGTTCATTTGATGATGGCGAATTCGGCGGTGTTGAAGATAGCGCGACAGACTTGCTCGAGACCATGATCGGTGGCGAGAGTCACGAGCCGAGCTTGCTCCTCTGGCCTCGGACGACGCGCATGGGCAAGCTCGAAAGCAAACGCGATTTGGTCGCCGAGATCATCACCGGCCTCGGCGCGAAGACGAGCGGCGAAGAAAGCGGCTTGACGATTTACGAAGGGGCTGTTGAACAGCCCCAGAGACTGCACGGGAGTGATCGATCGCGTTCGGACCGGCTTCATTTGGCCAGCGTCAGGACAATCGAATGCGCCAAAAACACCGACCGAGACCATGCGCACTTTGTGCGCATAGATCATCCGCCGCCAACCGTCCGCGTCAAATGTCTCTTTCGGTTTGTAGTCGGACAGGCCTCCTCGCTGATTGAAGAAGTCAAATCCGCGCCCACCGCCTTTGTGGTTCAGCTTTCCACTGACACTCAGGATCGAATCGCGAATGGCTTCGGCTTCGAGTCGACGCGGTGGGAAACGCCAAAGAAATCGTGAGTCCGCATCAACCGTCAACGCTTCAGCACGGGGCGCACTGGACTGACGATACGTCTCCGATGTCAGGATCAATCGATGCAGTTTTTTCAATGACCAACCATCGGCAACGAACCTCGCCGCGAGCCAATCCAAGAGTTCCAGATGAGACGGGGGAGTCCCCATGTTTCCGAAATCGGACGGGGTGCGAACGAGGCCGACCCCAAAGTGATGCTGCCAAACTCGGTTGACCATCACGCGCGCTGTCAACGGATGATCCTCACGAGTCAGCCAACGGGCAAATGCCAAGCGACGTTCGGTGTCCGTCGCATCGAAATCAAGACGGAGGTCGCCGAGAAATTCAGGCACCGCCGGCGGGACTTCCTCGCCGCGCTGCATGGCGTCGCCGCGACGCAACCGAAAGGTGGCGACGGGATCTTGCCTGAAACTGGCCGCGTAGACCTGGGGACCGGCCGAAAGGCGAGCCAGTTCGCCACTGGCTCGGCGGAGATCGGCCGTCAGCCTGAGGATTCGCTTGGTTTCTTCGTCCGAAAGCGACGTGAGCCTGACGGCATCGACCCCGCGAGTGTCGTCAATTCTTGGCAGGCGGTCGCGAGTGTGGATGACCTCGCGCCACTGTGACGATCCGACTGGCATCACCTCGATGACAAAGTCGGCTGGCATGCTCGAGCCACGTTGGAACGTCGCCCGATCGATCGTCGCAGGCTGATCGAATGTTATCTGGATCCAAGCGGGCCCGGGTTTCGCGGCGACCCAGGGGTAGGCCTGCCGCCGATCGACCGAGCCATCGATCAAATTGTCGAAGTGCCTCGACTGGTTGGCGAGGGCAAAACTCGACGCGGAAGCAATCGCCCCCTGCGCGGCGAGGGCAACATTTTCAGGCGTGCCTTTCCCGTTGGACCAGACCTCGAACTCATAGAGCGATGCGGCGGCGCCGTTGGTGGTCGCATCGATTCGCATGCGAATTGATGCGGCTACGACAGATTCGAAAGACTCCGTGTGAACGTCGGCAAGCGGTTCACGGAGTTGGTGTTTACGGCGCAACGATTCGAGTTCAGCTCGTAAGGAGTTCACGCGGTCGCGTGCAGCGGGCATCTGAGACGTCCATGAGTCATTGAGGGAACCGCGTAGGCGGCGAGTTCCATACTCAAGGCCCGCGAAGATCGCCTGCATCGAGTAGTAATCACGTTGCAGGATGGGATCGAACTTGTGATCGTGGCAACGGGCGCACCCGATGGTGAGCCCGAGGAAAGCCTGGCTGACGGTGCGAATGACTTCGTCAAGTTCGTCCTGACGCGCGCTCCGCATTGCCGCTTCGTCGCGGCCGATCTGACCGGGAAGATTTGCCGGACCAGCCACGAGAAATCCGAGCGCTGCGTCCTCTTCGACGGTATCCCCTGCGATTTGTTCGAAGATGAAACGATCGTAGGGCTTGTCGTCATTGAGTGAGGAGATGACCCAGTCACGATAGTGCCACGCATCTCGACGTTCCGCATTGGTTTCAAAGCCAACCGTTTCCGCCCAGCGAATGACGTCCAGCCAATGCTGGGCCCAACGCTCGCCGTAGCGGGGAGAAGCCAGCAGCTCGTCGACCAATGTGTTGACGTCTGGCTGGCGAACAAAATCGGCGACGTCACTGGGCTCGGGCGGCAAGCCGGTGAGGCCGAGGTAGACGCGACGAACGAACGTTCGCGGATCGGTGGGCGGATTCCGGTCGAGACCGACTTCGGCCAGTTTCGACTCGATCAACTTATCGATCGATAGATCCCCGCTTACAACGCCAAGAGGCTTGAAGCTCCAGTGGTCGGACTTATCGTCCGGCTTCGCCAGGTCAACCCCCTCTGGCCAAACGGCTCCCTCGTCAATCCAACGCGTCAGGACCCGGACTTCTTCTTCGGTAAGCGGCTCACCCTCGGGCGGCATCCGCGAAGATTCGTCCTCGCTCGTAACTAGTTCGATCAACGGGCTTTCGCTGGCACTCCCCGCGATGAGGCTGGGCCCCCATCCATCTCCGCCTCGGAAAGCCTCTGCCTTGATATCGAGCCGTAAACCGCTCTTCTGTTTTTCCGGTCCGTGACACGAATAGCAGTTTTCTTGAAAGATCGGTCGCACATCCCGAACGAAGTCGACGCGGTCGGCTTGCGCACGCGATGGCATGACCGCGAAGGCAAGTGCGATCAGAATGGTGTGTCGAACGTCTCGCATGACTTTTACGGCAGACACTTGAATCGAATCCGCCTTGAGACTCTCAAAAAGCACGTATCCATCAATTCGAGGGCGACCCGTGTTGCCAGAGAACTTCATCCGATGCGGCCACTCACCAAGGTCGCTAATCGTCCTACCTAGCATACCTCGTCGGGAATTTCGCGTTGCACTCAGCGAGCCAGGACTCCAATTGCTGTTTCATTCGATTTGTGATCTCGGGAAGCTGACTAGCCAAGTTGACGGTTTCGCCGATATCGGCGTCCAAGTCATAGAGTTCAAGCGACCCATCATCGTAACGCTTGATCAACTTGAAGTTTCCCGACCGGATCGCACTTGCCAAGCGATTTCTCTTGTGAAACGCATAGTTCGGGTAGTGAAAATAGAGGGATTCGCGCTCGAGCGTATCACTCTGGACTAACAACGGGACGATGCTTTCGCCGTCGAGGGTTGCCTCGCCCTCTCCTTCCAAAGCCGCGACTTCGAGAAGTGTGGGATAGCAGTCCATACTGATGACGGGAACGTCACACAGCGATCCCGGCTCCACGACTCCTGGCCATCGTACGATCCATGGGATGCGAATTCCGCCTTCGTAAATCCATCCCTTCGCGCCGCGCAGGGGCCGGTTGTCTCCGTTGTATCCTCCGTTGTCGGACTTGAAGATCACCAAGGTATTATTTCTCAGCTCAGCTTCGTCGAGGTGCGTCAGGAATCTTCCGATTGAACGATCCATGGCCTCGATCATCGCCGCGTAAGTCGGATCCTTGATGTCCTTGCGCGCCCTGTATTTTTCTATCAGGGCATCACGTGCTTGCATGGGATAATGAACGGAGTACGGCCACCAACTAAGAAAGAAAGGACTGTCTCGATATTCATCGACAAACGCGATGGCTTCTTCCGCCAGACGCTCCGGCAAATATTCGCCTTCTTGTCGTTCGACGATCGCGGGAATTCGATAGGGTGCGAAATAGCTGGGGGGACCGCCGCGGAAACATCCACCGACATTCACGTCAAAACCTTGGTGCTCCGGTCGCAGTTCATGCTCCAGCAGCCCCGCACCATCGTTCCGGTCCACGAAGGACAGGTGCCACTTCCCGACATGACCCGTTGCGTATCCTGCCTCCTTCAACCTTTCGGCGATCGTGACATAAGAAAGGGCCAAATGTCGAACCGATGCGGCTTCCCTTAAAGTAGAACCCTCGAGAGCAAACCCGTCTTTGTGTCCCGGTGCATGATTGGTCAGGTGCAGTCGCGCGGGAGACAAACCGGTCATCATGGCAGCACGTGTCGGAGAACAAACCGGCGCGGCCGCGTAGGCATCGGTGAAACGCATGCCGTCCTGAGCCAATCGATCGAGAAATGGCGTATCAATGCTCGCGTTTCCGTAGCAATGCAGATCCCTCCATCCCAAGTCATCCGCCATGATGACGACAATGTTCGGCCTAGTCTCGGCAGCAAGCTGACCGCAACACAAGATTCCGACGACAAGAACCGTCCATTGAACGGGATGAACCGCCGCCCGCGCGAAATGAATCATCCTATTGACCGGCTCGAGTTTCCCGCGCATGAACCCCACCTGACAACTTCCACCGTCTCTTCGATTGGGCCCCAACCCCGGATCCCGGTTCGGGGACTGAATCACGTACATCACGGTTTCCTATCGAGTAACGACGAAAGCTGCAATTGAAGCCTCTCGGCGATCGCGGGCTGATCCGCGATCAAATTGTTCTGCTCGAACAGATCTTGCTTCAAGTTGAAAAGCTCCTTGGAAGCCTCCTGCCGCGCTCTCCTCCGCTGCTTAGGAAGAATTAACTTCCAGTCGCCGTCACGGATGGTCGTCGCATCATGAACAATCGGTGGACGCTTAGCCGGCGGTCTGTCGCCTTCGAGCAGCCATGGCAGAAAGCTGACACTGTCTTCGGCCATACCCGCGGGGATCGCATTGAGTCCGACCAAGTCGGCGAGCGTGGCAAACAGATCGGAGAACACCACGGTCCGATCGCACACACGGCCCCGGTCAACCCGACGGGGCCAGCGAACAAGAAAAGGCATGCGATGACCGCCTTCCCAAGATGAGAACTTCATCCCACGCAGCCCACCAACGGAGTCGTGTCCGAACTTTTCACGGTCCTTGTCGTACCAGACGGGCCCGTTGTCGCTCGAGAATATCACGAGTGTATTCTGATCGATTCCCGCTGCCTCCAGAGCATCCAGGATACGGCCAACGCCCGCGTCGACTTGAAGAACAAAGTCTCCATACATGCCGGCTCCACTCTTGCCGCGAAACTCCTCCAGCGGCAGCCAGGGAGTGTGGGGAGAGGGTAGGGCAAGATAAAGGAACAGCGGCTTGCCCTCTTCACTTCCTCTTTGCTTCTGGATGATGTCGACGGCTTCCTCAAAAAAACGTGGCGTTACCTGATCAAACTCGAAATCGGGGCCAATCTTTCCCGCTCTCCAGAACGCGCCCTGAATATCGTTCCAGCCTTCCGGTCCCCCCGTGCTCGAACTAGCGGGTGTTTCTTCCGTGGGCGGTGTGACCGGACGACGATTGCGGATGTAGAAATACGGCGGTATATCGAGCGATGCGTGCATTCCAAAGAACGAATCAAAACCGCGGTCGACCGGACCACCGCGTAGCGGCTTGGAGTAGTCAACCGAAGCGTTCTTGTCCTGCAGATAGGGCTTGAATCCAAGATGCCACTTTCCGACCATTGCCGTCCGGTAACCCTGATCGCGAAGTAGTGAAGCAACCGTTATCTGATCGCTCTCGATGAGCGGTCCGTTGGCCAGCGACATTGATGCTCGGACGGCAAACCGCCCTGTCATCAAAGCATATCTTGAAGGAATGCAGCTGTCTCTTATACACATCTGACGCTGCCGACGACTTCGCCGTAGTGTAGATCTCGGTGGTGGGCGGGGGGGGGAATAAGGGGGGGGGGGGGGGGGGGGGGGGGGGGGGGGGGGGGGGGGGGGGGGGGGGGGGGGGGGG
>JARFQX010000451.1 GCA_029287555.1 Rubripirellula sp.
TTCAGGGCTCGCGGACGTCTGCTTTTCGATTCTTGCTTCGAGATACTGCCGTTCGTCGGGTGGGTAGAGCGTGTGGGCGAAGACTTGACCGCGTCCCGGCGGGGTGATTGCTTCGACCAGCCCTTTTTCAACGAGGGCGTCGACGACGGTCTGGGCAGCCTGCAAATCGTCGAAAGGATGCATCCGTGAAGCACGCGTGCGCAGCTCGCCAATGGTCTGAGGACCGCGCAAGAGTAACTCTGTCATCACGGCGGCACCCGGACCGTCCACGTCCAACCATTCGTAGGCGGCATGACGATACTTGATCGCCCGCCCACTGCCTTGCAACTCGCGGACCGCGCCGACTCCCCGCAACTCATCGAGGGCAGCCAAGGTATCATCTTCGTCCAGATCCATCTTTGGCGATCGATTCGACTTCTGGTTGCTGCCTGTGACGATCCCATTGAGCGTCAAGGGATAAGCGTCAGGCGTGGTCTTTGCTTTCTCGACCAGGACCCCCAGAATTCTTCGGGCTGCCGCGGAGAGTGGGACGGGTTGCTTGCGGGACTCATCACTGTTTGACTCGTTCATGGGCTTCCGTAGGGAGTTCGACTTCTGCGAGGATCGCTACCCCTCACCAGCTAATCTGAGTCCGCCCGCCATCCGTGCACGTACCCGTGCTCGTACCCGTGCTCGTGCTCGTGCTCGTGCTCGTGCTCGTGCTCGTGCTCGTGCTCGTACTCGTGCTCGTGCTCGTGCTCGTGGTCGACTGCTCAGCGAAGCGGTGCTCGTAATCGATGTCCCTATCATACCCCGCCAAAGATTCCGAGACACCATCGGCCTTCCTTCGCATTCTGATCCGCATTGAGACGAGACGTTCGAGCTTACCTACAACTCCACTGAGTGAATCGATTACGATACGAGATCTCGGTTCGCATCCTCGTCTCCGCACGATCCCTCCAGTTGAAACAGATTCCATGCTTCGTCTTTGCCACCTGCTAGAAAGTCCACGTCTGCTCGAATGTTTCCTTGTCGGGCTGCTTCTCGCTGGTCTCGCCAGACCGACCGCAACGGTGAAGGGAGCGGATCAGCCGCACATTGTCATGGCGTTCGCTGATGATTGGGGCAAGTACGCAAGCATCTATGGGAAGCTCGATCCAGGTGGAATCAACGACCACATCTCGACTCCGAATTTTGATCGTGTCGCCGAAGAGGGGCTGCTGTTTACGCGGGCCTTCGTCAGCGCTCCCTCGTGCACGCCATGTCGGAGCTCATTGCTAAGCGGACAGCACTTTTGGCGCTGCGGGCGCGGAGCGATTCTTCAGGGGGCGATTTGGGATCGATCCATTCCCAGCTACCCGTTATTGCTCGAGGACTCGGGCTATCGCATCGGGCACACGTACAAGGTATGGAGCCCCGGCACGCCGGCGGACGACCCACATGGCGGGGCGGCCCGTAAGTTTCAAAAGCATGGGGGGCGATTCAACGGCTTTTCTCAAAACGCGATGTCCGATCCGGACCACGAAGCAGCCAAGGCGTCGTTACTGGAGGAGGTTCGTCGCAACGTTCGCTCGTTCCTCGACTCGGACAACGACGGGTCGCTCGATGGTGACCAACCGGTGTGTTACTGGTGGGGACCGACCAACACTCATCGCAAGTGGATCGCGGGAAGCGGCAAGGTGCTGTGGGATATCGATCCCGACGATCTTCAAGGCAAACTTCCACCGTTCCTTCCCGATGTCCCATTGGTTCGCGAGGACTTCGCCGACTACCTCGGAGAGGCTGTCGCCTTCGATGCCGGGCTTGGTGTCTTGATCGGGGAACTCAAGCGGGTCGGCATCTACGACAACACAATTCTCGTCGTCAGCGGGGATCACGGCATCCCGGGAGTCACTCGGGGCAAATGCAACCTGTACGATCTTGGGACCCAGGTTCCACTCGCGATTCGATGGCCCGCCGGCATCGCGAAGCATGGGCGCGTGATCGATGACTTTGTTTCGCTGCCCGATCTCGCCCCGACCTTTCTGGAGGCCGCGAGCGTTGAACCGCCGCAGACGATGATCGCCCGTTCGCTCCTATCGATCTTCCAAAGCGACCGATCCGGTCAAGTCGATCCGAATCGAAACGCTGTCTTCACCGGACGCGAGCGACACGTCGCCGCCGCTCGAACGGGCAACAAGCCCTATCCGCAGCGTGCGATTCGGACCGATGACTACCTTTACATCATCAACTTCAAACCCGAGCGATGGCCGATGGGAACGGGGCCGGGGTACGGCGGAGAAGCGACCGAAATGGCCAGCTTTGAAGCCTTGCGGGAGAACACGTTTGCGGCCTTTGGTGATCTCGACGCCAGTCCAACCAAAGCGTGGGTGGTGACGCATCGCGAGGAGGCCCCCGAGATGTTTCAGTTTGCGGTCGGGCTGCGACCGGGGGAAGAGTTGTACGACATCGCAGGCGATCCCCACTGCATGAACAACTTGGCCGACGACCCCAAGCATGCGGAGATCCGGCGTTCGCTACGCCAAAGGCTGATGAAGGAGTTGCGGCAGACGGGCGATCCGCGAGTCAGCGACGACGTGATCTTCGAGATGCCACCCTTCACCGACGCCGCGCCGAGAAGGAACAACCGTGCCAGGAAACCGGCCAACAGGGTCCCGGCGAACCGACGGCAAGGAGCAAAGTGAGCCGCGAGGTGCTTTGTCGTCAGGCCAGATTTAAACCGGTCGGGAGAATTCTTGCCGGGATCGCTCAACGATTGACCAGGTGTCGCACTCGCTCAGATGGTCGTTGACCATCCCGACGGCCTGCATCATCGCGTAGCAGGTCGTCGGACCAACGAATGACCATCCGCGGCGCTTCAGCTCTTTGCTCAGCGCAGTCGACTCTTCCGTCTTGGCTGCGATTTGATCCCGGCGACGTGGTGGCTTGGACCGCGCCGGCTCGAATCGCCACAGGAAGGCGGCAAGTGAGCCCGTCTGTTCGATCAACTCCATGGCGCGTCTGGCATTGTTCAACACCGATTCGATTTTGCCACGATGCCGAATGATCGATGCGTCAGTGACCAACTTCTCAACGTGATCCTCTCCGAAGCTAACCAGCTGGCGAAACTCAAAGTCACAGAACGCGGCTCGGAACGCCTCGCGTCTTCTCAG